>JBIKUA010000042.1:0-6448 GCA_044347825.1 Candidatus Deianiraeaceae bacterium
TGATTGAAAAAAACTTGACAAAATCTTAAAACTCATACATAAAATCTTTCATTATTATAATTTATAAGTATTTATATGGACTATACGCATTTAGCATCATACATATTGTTTTTATTTGTTTGGATGGTTTCTCCTGGTCCGTGCTTTGCATTGGTTGCAAGAAATTCAATGAAATACGGCATTAAATCAGGAATATGGACAGCCCTCGGAATGGTAGTTTGTGATACGATTTTTATCTTTTTAGCGGTAATTGGAGTGGCACAATTTTTAAGCCTTTATCCAAAAGTTTTAAATGCGGGAAAGATGATAGGAGGAGCGTATATTTTTTATATTGGAGTTGAAATTTTTCTTTCAACATTCAAAAAATTAAGTTGCGACGATGAAAGCTCTAACTCTAATATTGAAAATACTGGAAAAAAACTCTTTTTAAAAGGTTTTTTAACTGATGCTTCTAACCCACTTTTAATAGTTGGAATGCTAGCAATTGTGCTTGGATTTATGGATTTAGAGGGCAGTAAAGTTACTCTTACTATTTATTCTGCCCTTATTCCAATTACAACAATATATGTTAATGCTGGTGTTGCAATTTGCTTTGGTAATCCAATAATAAGAAAGCTCATAATTCCTCATATGCACTGGTTTGAACGCTTTGCTGGATTAGCAATTTGCACCCTTGCCGTTCTTATGATTATTGAATAATTCTGATATGCTAACTTCTATTTTTGCCTTCTTAGTATTTCTTTTTTTTTGGAATATTTCCCCTGGTCCTATGGTTATGCTAACATCACGAAATGCTGTAAAATACTCTTTTAAAGGAGGGTTTGCAATTGTTTGTGGTATCTTAATTTGTGATGTAATATATTTATCTCTTTCGTTTTTAGGAATTTCAGCTTTTATAATAAAGTATGAAATAGTATTTAATTATGCAAAAATAATTGGTGGTTGTTATATTTTTTACATAGGTTTAAATATTTTATGGGATTCTAGAAAAAAGAAGGATTACACATCAACTGAAGGTTTATCATCTGATTTTAACTTCAAAAGAGAGGTTTTAAAAGGATTTTTAACAAATCTCTCAAATCCATTTACAATAGTAGGAATGACATCCTTTATACTACCCTTCTTTAAACCAGAAATGAGCCTTGAAACAAGAGTTTTATTTGCTATTTTAGTTCCATTTTCAACACTGTATTGTTTTTGCGGAATTTCGCTAATATTTGGAAATAAAATTTCAAGAAACTTTATTTTGCCAAAGATAATTTGGTTTGAAAGGATTGCAGGAGTTGTAATTTGTTATATGTCTATAATGATGATTTTTTTTGATTGATACTTTAATTAAAATCATCATTTGTAAGCTTTAATTACATCTGATAGTAATTTTATTGCATCTTCACGCTTTCTTTGAAAGGCGTTTCTACCCATAATTGAGCCAAAACCTCCTCCTTTAGCAATTTCACGCACTTCATTTAAAACACTTGCATCATCCTTAGCTTCTCCGCCAGAGAATATAACAATTCTTTTACCATTGAAGCAAGCTTTTTTAACAACTTCAATTCTTTGGGATAAAGTATCAACTTTTGTGCCATTTTTTTCGTAACTTTCTTTGGTTTTTTTATCAAAAATAGAAGCTTTTGGTGGTTTTACTTTTACAATATGAGCCCCTAAAAGGCAAGCAATGTGGGCTCCGTAAGAAATTACATCAATTGAAGTTTCATGCTCTTTAGGTAAGTTTCCTCCACGAGGGTAAGACCAAATAACAGTAGGTAATCCCTTATTTTTTGCCTCTTCAATCATAGCGGAAATTTCCTCATACATCTCAAATGAAAAGTCGGAAGAAGGGTAGATAGTAAAGCCAATTGCACTGCAACCTAAACGAACTGCGTCATCCACACTTGCGGTAATTGCTTGATTTGTATTCATTTCATCGCTCATTAACAGATTGTTGCTGTTCATTTTTAAAATAAGTGGAATTTGCCCTGCAAACTCACTTGCACCGCAAGATAAAAGCCCAAGAGGGGCAGCAAATGCGTTTAACTCGGCATCAATTGCTAATTTAAAGTGGTAGTGAGGGTCAAAAGCATCTGGGTTTGCACCAAAGCTTCTTTCTGGACCATGTTCAAAACCTTGATCCACTGGTAAAATAACCATTTTTCCTGTTCCTGCTAATGCACCTTGCATCAACATTTTGTAAAGATTAGCCTTTACAGCTGGGTTTTCGCTTGCATAATAAGATAATATCTGCTTAACATTCTCTGTAATTTTCATATTTTTACAAATTTAAATTGACTTATTTTTTAGTTTATTTATAATCATATATTAGCATATTTTTAAATTCAAGTGTTAAAATTACTTTTTGTTTTTATTTATTTTTCAGGGGTAATTTTGAGTGTAAATTCAAAGGCTCTTGGTTTTGATGATGAATTTGACGCATTTTTAAATTCCAATCAACCAAAAGTAAGCAAAAAGGAAATTATTGACCCTAACAAAATTCAAAGCGGAGAAACCGAAAATAAGAAAAAAAGAGTAAAAAAAGTTGTGGAGGAAAAAAAAGAAGAACCTTTTAAAAAATCTATACTTTCAAGCGTTAAACAGTGGACGGCACTAACAGCAAACCCCAAAGGGCAAAAAATGTGCTACGCCGTAATTTATGCAAAACGCAGGGTAAGTAATATTGGTTTAAAAGAAGGGGAGCAATTAAAAGCTTACTTCATGGTGCATTATTTTAACCCATACAGGCAAAGAATTAGCATATTTTTTGACTATAAAATTAAAAAAGGAAGTCGTATTTTTTTAAGTATAGACGGCACTCAATTTGAAATCACTCCATATGAAAGCTATGCATTTGCAGAAGATGCAGAAACAGACGCCACAATAATAAACTCATTGCTTAAAGCAAAAAGGGTTTTAGTAAGAGGGGAAGGAGATGAAAACGCCTATTCAGTTGATGAATACGAAGTATCTGGTTTTGATAGTATATACACTCAAATGAAGCAACAATGCGGAAATATGAATTAAATGAAATAGATAACGATTTTTTAAACTTCTTAGGTGAAAGTGCGGATAGTTTAAAGCAGATGCGTTTTGATAAAACCCCCCTGCCCTCCACTCGCTTGCTTGAATTAGCACGAAGATTAGATGCCTTTTTACTAGAATACTTTAAAGTTGAAACCTATAAGCACTCTAAAAACCTTGATTTAATGCAAAAAAAAGCAATTGTAAAGAGGGATTTTGTTCAAAGAAAGGTCTTTGTTCATTTTAAAAATTTTGAAGGAGAAACTCCTAAAAAAATCACGGAGGAAGAATTTGTGGAAATTGTTTTAAGTGGCGAAAGAGAGGAAGAAATGAAGCAATATGCTAGATTTGCCCTATTTAGCGAGGAAGGAATTTTAAGGCACAAAGGGGGAATGGTGTTTGACCTTCCAAAACCTATTAAAACTCCATTTGAAATAACGCAAGATGGTAAGGCACGATACACAGGCGAAGGGGAGTTTAGTAAAACTGAGGAGCAAAATTTTTGGATGACAAAATACTGCATTCATTGCCACAAACAAAAAAGAGATTATTGCAGAACGGAAAATCCAATCTCGCAAGTAAGAGGTTGCCCTTTAGACCAAAAAATCTCCGAGATGAATTTATTAAAATCACAAGGCTTTATTTTTGCTCCACTTGCGGTGATGATGATAGATAACCCACTTTGCATTCTCACAGGGCATAGAATATGCAATGACTGCAAAAAAGCCTGCATCTTTCAAAAACAAACACCCGTTGATGTGCCTTCAATTGAAACGCAAGTTTTGATGGATGTTTTGAGCTTGCCTTTTGGTTTTGAGTTCTATTTTCTACTAACTAAGTGGAACCCTCTTTTAACTAAGGATTTTCTGCCAAAACCTTTAAACGGAAAGAGTGTTCTTGTTTGTGGTGCGGGACCGAGCGGAATTTTATCATCTTATTATTTTTTGCGAGAAGGGTATAAGGTTTTGCTTATAGATGGGTTAAAAATCGCTCCTATTAATCATCAAAATCTTATAGAAAATATTGATGAGGTTTTACTCCAACCTCGCAAAAATAAGGGGTTTGGAGGGGTTATGGAGTATGGCATTACTGATAGATGGAACAAAAATTTGCTAGTTTTAACGCAAATTTTACTTGAAAGAATGGAAGGGTTTAGCTTGCTTGGAGGCAAAAAATTTGGTACGGATATAACCTTAAAATGGGCTAAGGAGCAAGGTTTTTGCCATGTTTTAATGTGTATTGGAGCGGGCAAGCCTACGCTACCTCAAATTCCATTTTATCCGCAAAGAGGTGTGATGACGGCTTCTAATTTTTTAATGTCCGCTCATTTAAATGATGGCTGGCTTCAAAAAAATGTTAAATCCCCTGTTTTGGTTGTTGGTGCGGGGCTAACTGCTATGGATGTTTGCCTTCTTGCTAAAAAAAGTGGCTTTGAAGTGAAGGCTTTTGCTAGGGGTAAAATTGCAAATTCTCGTGCTTTTTTGAGTAATGAATTGGAGCTTGAGGATGTTCTTTTTAACGATGTGGAGGTTTTTGAGGAGAGAGAATTAAGGAATGTTGAGCCTGAAAAATTTGCAGTTTTCTACAACAAAAAAACTCTAAAAGAAGAAGTTTTTAAGTGCGGGACGATAATTTTTGCCCTCGGTACAAAACCAAATTTAGAGCCTCTAGAAAGCGAGGAGGATACTTCCTATTTTACAATAATGGGGGACTTAGACGCAAATTACGAAGGCAGTGTTGTAAAGGCTCTTGCAAGCGTTAAGAATAAGAAAGATGAGCTTTTTGAAAGGCTGAAAAACTCGGCGTATCAACCTAAAATTTTAAACAATGAGGATGAGATTATTGCAAAAGAGCCTTATAAAGATTTAATAAAAATCATCATAAAACCAGCTATAATGCCTCAAAATCCAAATGCTTTTGATGTTTATAAATTGCAAATTTTGGAAACAAACCTCCACCCTATCCCCCTCACGCTTTTTGAATGGAGCGAAAATTCTTTAACATTTTATATAAAACCTGCGGGGGAAGGCACGAAATATTTAATTCAAAATTTTTGTAAAATTGTGCTTACTAAAACAGCATCGTGCAATTATATTTTTGATGAGAGAGTGACGGATGACGAAAGCTTTCTCGGGCTTGCAGGAATGAAACCCTTGCATCGTTATAAAGACGAAGGACAAAAAACGCTTTTCTACGTTAAGGATATAAGTAGAGTGTCTCGCTTCTGCAAGCCCCACCACTTCGCATTTCTATTTTGTGAAATGAATTGTATGCTATCTGGCGTTTGCTCAAGATGTTTAAGGCAAAAAGCGGATAAATCTTTTTTTTACGCCTGCAAGCAAAATATTGTAAAAGTGAAGGATTTAATAATTTAGACGAAGTCTTATCGGTTTAAACTTCACATAAAATCTAGCACAAACTAATGTTGCTTGTAAGGATAAACCAATTCCTATTCCAAGCCAAATGCCTGATACTCCATAAAACTTCACAACTCCAAAGTAATAGCTCAACGGAACGCATATCAACCAGTAAGAAATTATTGCAAAAATCATAGGTATTTTAGTATCTTTATACCCTCTCAAAATTGCCCCTCCAATAACTTGAAGTCCGTCAACAATTTCTGCAACAAACACTATAGAAAATGCGGAAATCATAAGCCCTATCGTTATTAAATCTTCCTCACTACCACGAAATGCGGAAGATATGATGGGTATTTTGAAGAGATTGAACAACCCTAAAACAAAAATCATATAACAAACCGTTGTTAATATGCTGTAAATTCCTATTTTAAAGGCAAGTTCGTTTTTACCTTCCGCCATATTGTAGGCAATTCTTGCAGTTACGGCAAATGCAAGCCCAAAAATAGGTGCAATTAAGGTATTTACTCCCCAAACAAGCAATTGATGAGATGCAACATCGTAGACAGAAACTTTACTTGCAAAAAATCCTGTAATGTTAAAAGCAGCGGACTCGGAAAATGTGATAAATCCACCCGGCAAACCAAGCTTTGCAACCCTTAAAAACTCTATTTTTGAAAAATACTTCATTTTAAATCGCAAAGCCTCTCTTGTTATTTTATCTCTATATATAAAAATCAAGATGAAAACAACCTCAAAAAAGCTCACGCTCACACTCGCAAGCGAGGCACCATTAACCCCCAAATTAGGAAAGCCAAAACTTCCAGTTAAAAGGCAGTAATTTAAAATAGCGTTTATTATGTTGCAAATAAAAACGGAATACATGGAAAACTTAGCTCTATCTACCCCTTCACACACTCTTTCGAGACCAAAAAACACCATAATAAAAGTAGGACCGGGTATTAAAATTGAAAGAAAGGAGATGACATCTCCGTTTAAATGAGACTGTTTGTTAATAAAAGGCACTATTTTATGCATACCAAAGGTAAGCACGAGGGAGGTTGCAAGCCCAATTAAAA
>JBIKUA010000043.1:0-6255 GCA_044347825.1 Candidatus Deianiraeaceae bacterium
GTAAGCAAGCTTCAATACCCGTTGTTCCTCTTCCTGAAAATGGATCGTAAATCACATCCCCTGTTTTTGAATATTTTTCTATAAAAAATCTAGGTAATTCCGCTTTAAAACAAGCTCTATATGTTATTTCATGTATAGAATTCGATTGCCTTTGTTTGTTAGTCCAGAAAGATGCTTCTATTTTTTCTATAAACGAACTTTGATTGTAGCAAGAATTAGAAAGCATAGTATTTTTGATTTGAAGTAATTATGAAGTAAAATACAAAATAGTCAAGATATTTTCATTTTTCGCTTACACAGATAAAACTTTTATATCATAATAAGCAAATTTGCCAAAATTTTCAAAGACTACTCAAAAAAAAGATGTCGTTTATTGAGTGTATTTTATATGAAATTTCAAAAACCCTATAAGTAAGCCATAAAAGCCCGATTACCAAAAAGTTAAGGTTGAAAAATACAACCAAATAAGAAAATCATCAATTATCCTCCGTTACCACACATCCTACCTGCAATCTTTTTAATTTATCGCAAAATTTTTGTGCTAACTCTTGCGTTTCAAAAACACCTATCTCAACTAAATAAAAAGTCTTAGATTTTATCTGTTTTAAGTCTATATAACTTGTAAAACCTTCTTCCAGCATTCCTTTTAAAGCAAGAATTTTGATAATTTCCTCCGCCCCTTCTTTATTTGCAAAAAATCCAAGTTGTGAATAGTAGCTTTTAAATAGAGGATTTTCTTGAATTTCTTGAGTTGGAATTATAAAACTTTCGCCTTCATTTAAAGATGGGTGAGAGTTGTAAGGAGTGCTTTTAAGGCTTGTTTTAGGGGTTTTATCGTAAGTTGTAAAATCAGAGCTTGAGTTTAAATTTTGAATGGAAACGCCTCCAGTATCAGCTTCTTGAATTTTAACTTTATAATTTGCAAAATCAGAAATTAGAACTTTATTTAAATTACTAGCCTTTGAAAAAAAATAAACTTTTGCTATAAAGCCAAGCCAAATTGCAAGGCAAATAACTGCCACTGTAAAAGCTATATTTATTCCATTTTGTTTTATATTACTTACCATCCTGTGCTTTATAAATAAAAATTTGCTTGCAATAAGGGCATATTACCTTACTTTCCTTTTCATTATTATGCGGAATTTTAAGATAAACCTTTGGGTGTTTTGAATACTCAAGCGAACCCTCGCAAAAAACCTTTTTATTTAGCACATAAATCGCACCATTTTCATTTAAAGTTGCTCCCTTAATAACAGCATTTAACTCGTTTTTCATTTCCAAAATTCTAGTTTATTATTTATGAGTTTATAGAGAATAGTTTTTGGTTTCAAGTTTTTTTATGAAAAATTTATTAACTCTTTTTCATCTTTTAAAATTTCTCTCAATTTTTTGAGAGCATTTTCCTGTAATTGCCTTATTCTTTCCTTAGAAATATTAAATTTGCCTGAAAGTTCAGCTAATGTGTACTTTTCGGGATTTAAAATTCTGTATTTTATTATTTCTGCCTCCCTAAGAGAAAGTTTTAAGAGTGCATCTTGTAGCTTATTTTTAAGGAGCAATTGATTTGATTTATGAATGATTTTATCTTCAAGAGTTTCATTATTTTCTGTTATAAAGTCGCCCTTTTCTCCCATATTTTCATCGCCTATATTGAGAGGTTCGTTTGTGGAAATTGCTCGTGTTTCAATCATCATCCTTTCGTGTTTTAAGATGTCATCACTTGCAACACCTAGCATTTTTGCTAATTTTTCTCTCTCTTCAATAGTTTCACTTCTATCGTAAATTCCAAGCTGTTTTTTTGCTTTATTTAAACTAAATAGTAGTTTTTTTTGCGATGCGGTTGTAATGGCTTTAATGCTTGTTATAGATTTTGTTAAAAAGTTTTGTATAGAAGCCTTAACCCAAAGAATTGCATATGTTGCAAACCTAACCTCTTTTTTTAGTGAAAAATTTTTGAGTGCTTTCAAAAGACCTAAGTTACCTTCCGCAATTAAATCCAGCATTGAAGCCTGAAACTTGCGATACTGCATTGCAATTTTTACTACAAGCCTTAAATGACTATTTAATACTTTATGTCCCGAATAAGGATTTTTATTTAAAAAAAAATCTTCTAGGAGTGTTTTTTCCTGCTCCTCCGTTAATATAGGGAATGCATTAACTTTTTTAATATATTCTGCTATTTGCTCCTTTTCTGATTGAATTTTAAGGTTTAAACTCTCGCTACTTTCTAGCTTAGCTACATCATTTAAGCTAATCATTACTAAATTATCAGTCATAAATAACTAAAATAGTTGCATTTTTTTATTAACAAAAATTAATTTAAAAGTCAAGTCAATAATGTGTAAGCAAAAAAATTAATGTTAGACACAGCCCTAATTTAGACTTATATTATAAAAATAAAACTTGACAAAGAATTTAAAAAGATTAAAAATTTTTTATATTTTTAAAGGATTAAAAGAGGGATGCTTGAGGACGATTTTTTGACTGACTTTATACTAAACATCTCACGATACGAAGTTACCTGCTTTATTTCTAGAAATGAAGTTTTTACTTCTCGCATTAATAATTTTGATGATAATTTAAACCTTGTTAATCTTATTGCGGAAGCAGTTAAAGATGTTATACTAAAGGCAGAAACAGTTTTATCTAAGCACTTGGAGCGAGGGATATTAGTTACGGACTTTATTGAAATAAAAAAAAATAATGTAAAAATTAATCAATATAGCAAAACTATTGTAAGTAAAATAAGGGAGGAGTTTGAATTAAAACTTGGCAGAAAAATAATCTCTCTTTTACATCTAAGTAAAACTAATAACTCTCATTTAATACAAGTTTTAAGCACATCAAAAGAAGATATGCAAGTAATATCAGATGCTATAAACAAAACAGAAATTGAAATTTTAGAAGCTAAACCTACGATACAGTTTTTATCTTATAGAGTATTTTTGGAAATTAAAAAAGAGCAGTTTATAATTATAAAATTTAATAATGAGTTTTGTGAAATAGGAAAGGTTAAAAATGGCATACTTGTAATGTATAATTTTAGCATAGAATGGGGGGTAAAAAATCTAATTGAATATCTAGGAGAAAAATTTAAATTACAACAGGAAGATATGCTAACAATTTTAACGCATTACATATCTCATTCTAAACTTGAAAGAATGCAAAGATATTACGATAGGGAAGATTTTGACTTTCATCTAAAAGAATTTATTGAAGAAAATAGAAATATATTAGCTATAAATTTTGAAGTTAAAAAACATCTTGTGAATTTAAAACAAAAAATTCAGGAAAGTTTTAAAATAAATTTAGCAGTGCCATTTTACTTTTTTTATGATTACAAATTTCAAGACTTAAATCTTCATCAAGTATTAAATCAACCAGAGGAGAACTTTGGGTTAGAAAATCTAGGTAACTGGCTAAAATCTAGTAAAAATAATAAAACCCCATTTTTTGGAGTTTTTTCAAATCAGGTGAAAAAAATTTTTCATTTAACTTCTTGAAAAGTTAAAAAAATGTATTATTAAAAGTTTATAGTTTTTATTTTATGTCATTTAAATTCGGTAGTAGCGGAAGCAATAACAAGGTTATCGTAACTCCAAAAATAGTGGTTATGGGTATTGGTGGAGCAGGATGTAACGCCGTAAATAATATGATACTTTCAGGTTTAAAGGGAGTATATTTTATTGTTGCAAATACTGATGCACAGTCTCTCACAACTTCTTTGTGTGAAAATAGAATTCAATTAGGTGCAAACCTTACTAGCGGTCTTGGTGCTGGGTCTTCACCTGAGGTGGGCAAGAAGGCAGCGGAAGAAACAATACACGAACTGGAAGACTACATCAAAGATGCAAATATGCTATTTTTAGCAGCGGGCATGGGCGGTGGAACGGGAACAGGGGCAACTCCTGTTATTGCAAAACTTGCTAAAGAACTTGGCATTTTAACTGTAGGAGTTGTAACAAAACCGTTTCATTTTGAGCAGAAAAGGAGGTTAGAGCTTGCAGATGATGGGCTTGCAGAGCTTGATAGATACTGCGATACTTTAATTGTTATATCCAATCAAAAGCTTTTTGGAGTTGCAAATGAAGATACAACCTTTGCAGATGCATTTAAAATGGCTGATAATGTTCTTGTATCAGGTGTAAAGTGTATTACAAATCTAATTACAAATCCGGGTATTGTGAACCTTGATTTTGCAGATGTAAAATCAGTTATGTCATCCCTCGGTAGGGCAATAATGGGCGAAGGGGAAGCAAGTGGCGAAAATAGGGCAATCAGAGCAGCGGAGGAGGCAATAACAAACCCACTACTTGAGCATTCTTCTATAGTAGGTGCAAGTAGTATTTTAATAAATATTACCAGCGGTCCCGATATTACTCTTTTTGAAGTGAACGATATAATGCAACGCATAACAAAAGAGCTTGGTAATGGCGCAATTTCTAAATTTGGTTCAGTGATAGATCAAACAATAGAGGGGGTTATTAGGGTTTCTATTGTTGCAACAGGAATTAAAACCGATTTAACATCTCAACCAATAGAACACGAATCCCCACCTCCAAAACCTGCTCCAAAAAAATATGAGCCAGAAGTAAAACCACAAGTAAATGATTTTAGAAAAGAGTATCCTCAAAATGTAAGAGTTATGCAACCTGAAAAGCTTCAAAAGGAAGAACGCATAAATGACGAAATACCAAATAATACAATTCGCTTTCCAATGAATAAAATAGAAGAGGAGGTAATTGAAGATGAAATTGTATTTGAAGATTTAGAAAACGGAAATGTAAACATTGAAAACGGAACTTTCTTTATTCCGCCCGCGGCTAGGAGGGTTAGTCATATTAAAAATAGCAAAGAACTAAATTATAAAGCAAATAATGGACTATTCTCAAAAATCTTCAACAAAAAAGATTAAAAAGCCAAGTGAGGTTTTGATGTCTAAAAAAATAGAAGTTGAAAAAAGCGGACATAGAGCTAGAGTTAAGGAAAAATTTAAAACCCAAGATATATCTAAATTTACAAATGTTGACATAATAGAAGCCCTACTTTTTTTTTGCAACCCAAGAAGAGATGTGCGCTCCGAAGCTAAAATTTTAGATAAATTATCCAAAGGAAGCATTCTTAAATTTTTATTTTTAAAAGACGATGAAATTAAAGAAAATGAAATAAAATACATCACTGAAAATCTTGTATTTTTAAATAAGATAATTGTTGAAATGTCATCACGATTTTTCAAGGATAAAGTTCAAGAATTTACATTTAAAAATATTGAACAAATAAAAGATTATCTAATTACTAGGTCAGGCTTTTTATCTAGGGAAGAATTAAGGGTATTGTTTTTAAACTCCAAGAATAAGTTAATTGAAGATGATGTGGTTTCAAAAGGCACAATAAATGAAATATCGCTTTATATAAGAGAAATAGTGGCATTAGCGCTTAAAAGAACTGCGGTTTCTATTATTGTATCACATAATCACCCATCAGGAGATGTCATGCCATCTAAAAATGATATTAAAACAACATATAATCTAAAACAAGCACTAGATTCCGTCTCTATAGTTTTACAAGATCATATAATAACTAGCGGTAATAATTATTTTTCATTTAAACAAGAAGGATTGCTATGATTGACATTAAAACAAAAGTAAAAGGTTTTTGGATTGTAATTATTATTTTAATACCTTTATTATTAGGAGTTATTGGGGTATTAAATATACTTGGGGGGGTTAGGGTTTCTTCTCAAAAGTTGGTGAAAAATCTTGACGGATTAAATGAAAGTAAGCTTGCAATTGGAGATGTTAAAATGAAATTAGGCTTTAAAACTTCTATCAGCACTACCAATTTATCTGCTTTAATACAAGATAAATTTGAAATGAAAGTAGATGAACTTTCTCTTAAAAAATCTATTTTAAAACATAATATATCTGAAATTGCCATAAAAGATGGGGAAATTTTAATATATATAGCCGAAAATGACACTGTTGAAAACGCAATAATGCAATTAAAAAAAATTATCATTGGAGAAGCGACAAATGAAAAAAATATAGAATTAATAAAATTGGAAAACATAACTCTTTCCTTGATAAAATTGCCATCTTCAACAAAAACAATAATTAATAACTTTACTGGGACGATTGAAAATTTGAATGATGTAATATCTTTTGATGGAAGTTTTAATATTGGGATAAATCCTTATCAAATTGCAGGTAGCATGAGAACTAAAAAGGGTGACTTTGAATTAAAATTAGAAAGCAA
>JBIKUA010000044.1:0-6196 GCA_044347825.1 Candidatus Deianiraeaceae bacterium
TGGGTTCAGAACGTTGTGAGACAGTTCGGTTCCTATCTACCGTGGGCGTTGGAAATTTGAGAGGATCTGCTCTTAGTACGAGAGGACCGGAGTGGACATACCTCTAGTGTATCAGTTGTCACGCCAGTGGCATTGCTGAGTAGCCAAGTATGGAAAAGATAAGCACTGAAAGCATCTAAGTGCGAAACTTGCCTCAAGATTAGATTTCCCAATTAGAGTCGTGGTAGACCACCACGTTGATAGGTCAGGTGTGTAAGCGCAGTAATGCGTTCAGCTAACTGATACTAATAACTCGATTGAATTAGATACTCTTTGTTTTGCATGCAGAGCAAAACTTATTCTTCACGCATATTTTTGAATTTGCCTTTATTTTTCACTTACTAGTATTTCTAGTAAGTACCGCTATTGATAGCATCATGGAAACACCGGATCCCATTCCGAACTCAATGGTGAAACTTGATAGCGCCGATGATACTGCTTCTGTTGACGTTGCGGGAAAGTAGGTTTAGCGGTACTTATTAGAAATATTCCACTTCTTAAAATCCAAATCACATACGATTATAAGTCAAAATTTTTTGTAAGCTTAATGATTTAAGAAATTAAAAATACAAAAATTTCTGATAATCAATAATTTGTAGTTTATGAATTTTAATTTCCCTGCAGAATACCAAAATATTTTTTAATTTTGCTAACTAATTCACTTGTAAGGATTTCATCGTTTATTACATCTTCCATTCTAAACCCTTCCGTTTCCGAAACAAATAAAGTTTCCACTGTGTTTTTAAAGCCTCCCTTAGCTTCTTTCACCAATTTTTCTCCATTCCTCCCTCCTTCGTCGTTATCAAATAAGCATAATATTTTCACTCCTTTTTCCGTATTATAAGGCAAATCAAGAAATTTCCATTCATTGTATGCAGAAGTGCAATCAACTATGTCAATTTCAGTTGGCAATAGCTTTACCATATTTACTTTATCATCCTTCCCTTCGCATAAAAGAACATATTTAATAGGTTTTTCCTCTGTGTTTCTTGCAAATAAATGCATAATTCCTTGCACCGATTTAATTGAAATTAAGCCACCTGCAAGCACATCAAGAACAGATTTCTTATTTCTATTTTTAATAATTCCCCCTTTTTGCATTTCAAAAACCTCCTCATTTTCAGCCATATCTATTAAAAATGGGTCGTGAGTTGTAATAAAAATTTGACTATATTCTGCAATTTTTTTTAACAATTGATAGTATAGCTTTGTTAAAGTTGGGTTTAAGTGAGCATCTAGCTCATCAAGTAGTAAAATTCCTTTATTTTGAGAGGCATTTCCAAAATTTTCAAAATGAATAGAAAGCAAAAGGAAAAGCATTATTTGTTCCCCTGTTGATAAATCTTTAGGTTGAAGCTTCGCCTGTGTGCGATTGCTTTTTAAAAATAATATATCCATTTTATCAGCATTTTTCTTGTTAAATGAATGATTTAATAATCGCTCCTTAGCATCTTCAGTAAAACTAAATGAAAAATCAAAAAAATGAGGGTATTTGAATTGCGGTATACTCTCTTTTATAAACTTATTAATTTTATCAAAAGGGTTATCGTTAAAATATTCCTTTACCATGTCATCAGCTGAAATGGCTTTGGCTGTATCTTTAAGCATAGCTTCTGAGAAATATGTTCCAAAGTTTGATGTAAAGTTTTCAAGTATTTTTAAAACTTGGCCTGTAATTGTTTTATGAATTTCATCTTGGAATGTAGTAATACTATGTGTGTTGTATGCATAATAAAAAGGCTCGTCAAGTTCACTTAAATCAGATTTTAATCTCCATAAAATAGGAATATATTTACATTGAAAAACTTCTTCTCCTTTGAAGCGTATAAGTTCTCCATTTGAATATTGTGAAGGCTTTAAAATGGGGACAAAACTTTTAAAATGAATAAAATCCAGCAGTTTTGTCTTGCCACTTCCGTTAATTCCTGTAATTATGTTAAGCCCTGCATTAGGCTTCCAATTAAAATCTGCAAGCCCTGCATCCCCCTTTGTGTTTATTTCCAAGATTTTAGTCTTTTCTTCGTTTAAGATAACATTTTGCATAAAACCACTTAACGATTTCTCTCATCATTTTAAGAAGAACTTAAATTCACTTTCCTTTAAATGCAAGATACTTTTATTTGAAACTTATAAAGCCTTCTTTTAAGCCAAATCCAAAAGGTTAAACTCATTGTGAGAATGGAAGACAATCTTCTCGTGATACAGAAAAGCTCCTCTTGAAGAATTAAAAAGAAGGGCAGTTCAAAGAAATAAAACTTTAGAGAAGCAATTTCAAATGAAAATAGAAGATTTAGAAAGTTTCAAGAGCCTAATTTAGACGCAGAATATTTTCAAATATGAGTGTAATCACAATCAATGGGGCATCTTACTCTAGTAAATTAACTAATAAAGCTTGAATTACTCAATCACCCCTCGCATTTTCGCAACAGCCTCGTGCAAGCCTATAAAAATACTTTCTGTTATAAGGAAGTGACCTATATGCAAAGTAAAAATCTCCCCAATTTTAGCAATTTGCGAAGCGGAAGAAAATGTAAGCCCATGTCCAGCGTGAACATTCAATCCTAAATCCTTAGCAAGTTTAGCACAATGTCGTATTCTTTTAAATTCACTCTCCTCTCCAAAATCCGCAAACCTCCCAGTGTGAAGCTCCACAGTATCCGCCCCTAAATCCTTTGCCTTCAAAATAACCTCTCTCTCCGCCTCCACAAAAAGAGAAACCTCAATTCCAGCATTTTGAAGCTTCCTAACATTCCCCCTCAACCTCTCTTCATCGTTAAAAACATTCAAGCCCCCTTCCGTTGTAATTTCCTCCCTTTTTTCTGGCACAATACAAACAAATTTTGGCTTTAACAAAATTGCTTTTTCAATCATCTCATCAGTTTGTGCAATTTCAAGGTTCACAGGCAATAAACCGCACCCACAAATTTCCTCTGCGTCTTTATCTCTAATATGCCTTCTATCCTCCCTCAAGTGAATTGTAACAATTTTTGCACCTGCATCTTTTACAATTTCAACAGCACGCAAAAGATTTGGATAGCTTGAATTTCTTGCATTTCTTATAGTTGCTATATGGTCTATATTTACACTTAAAATCATTTTTTAATAAAAAAACTTTACTTTTAAAAGAAGATAGTATTTATAATTTTACAAGGTTTTTTTATTTATGTATAAAAAATTTGATTTATTTTTTGGTTTTTTTGTAATTGGAGTATTTTTATGGTTCTCATATGTGCTTTTATCTTCGGCGTTTAATTTTTCTATAAGATATTACGACCTTAAGGCTGTTTTCTCCTCCGCTGAAGGAATTGCCAAGGGTTCTGATGTTAAAATTGCAGGCGTAAAAGTTGGAGAAGTAAAGTCTGTAATTGTAAATAATAAAACTTTTAGTGCAGAAGTGGAAATGAAAATAAACTCTAAATTTGATATTCCAGTCGATAGTTCCGCCTCTATCCAAAGTTCTGGATTGTTGGGAGGTAAATTTATTGAACTTTCCCCTGGGGTGGAGGATGATAACTTAGAAGATGGAGATACAATTAAAATAACTCAAAGCTCACTAAATTTAGAAAAATTAATTTCTACATTTGCTTCAGGAGGATTAAAAAAGTAGTTAAACAATATGAAAGTACTAGCTTTAATACCCAATTTTTTAACTCTTTCAAGAGTTTTGGCTACAATATTTATGTGTGTTTACTATTATTTTGAAATGCCATTTAAATACGAGGTTCTATTTGTTACATTTGTTCTTTCTAGTATATCAGATTTTTTTGACGGATACCTTTCTAGAAAGTGGAATGTAATATCCAATTTTGGAATATGTATGGATCCTATCTCGGATAAACTCCTTCTAATAATTGCACTAGTAATTCTTGTTGACGCAAAAGCCATAAACATTATCGTAGCATTTGTTTTTATAACTAGAGAAGTTATTATTTCGGGTCTTAGAGAGTTTTTAGCTTTATCCAAAGTTGCTCTTCCTGTTTCTCGTCTTGCAAAATGGAAAACAGCGTTTCAACTTATAGGTCTTTCTGGATGTTTTTTAATTAAAGGTAGTGAGATAACAATGTTTTTATCATCTAAATTAAACTTTACTCCATTTGATATATTTTTTTTACATCTTGATGTGATAACTCACGCAATTGTGCTACTTGCAGTCTACACTACCATTCACACAGGAGTTTTATATATTTGGAAGTCTCGCACATATTTAAAATAAAATGAAAGAAATACTAAACTATTCTCACTTTGTATTTGATAGTAGAGAGGTTAAAAAAGGCACTGTGTTTATAGCTTTAACAACAGGAGCTAGAGATGGAAATAATTTTGCAAAAATAGCATTTCAACAAGGAGCGGAGTTTTTAATTTTAAGCAGAGAGCCTGAATTTAGCATTTCAAAAGAAAGCTATATAGTTGTGCCTGATACTTTAAGCTTTATAGCAAATCTCGCACAATTAAAGTTTAGCAAAATGAAGCAAAGTGGAGTAAAAACAATATCTTTAACTGGTAGCATCGGTAAGACAACAACAAAAGATTTTATAATATATCTATTAAAACAAGCTAACAAAAAAGTTTTTGGCACAGAAGGAAATTTTAATAACCACATCGGCCTTCCTATAACAATACTAAACGCTCCTTTTGATTTAGATTTTTTAGTGCTTGAAATGGGAATGAACGCCCCAAAGGAAATTTCCAATTTAGTTAAAATTGCAGATACAGACTTACGAATAATAACTAATGTTTCACCTGCTCATATTGGCAATTTTGAAGAAGGCTTTTACGGTATTTTTAAAGCAAAAAAGGAGATACTAGAAAGCAGTACAAAAGAAACAATTCTTATCACAATTCCATCTTTAGCATTTTTAGAAGAAGTAAAAAGAGACTTCAATGGTAAGATATTTCTAATACCTAGTATTGAAAATTATTTCATAAAAAATTCAAAAACGCATTTTTCAATATATGGCAAAAGTTTTTATATAAACAAAATTGCAACACAGGATTGGCTTTCCTTAATTGCCATTGGTTTTGAGGCATTGAAGGTCTTTAATTTAGAAATGCCTCAAGATATATCAAGTTTTTCAATTCCATCTGGAAGGGGAGACGAAACAATGCTTAGTGAAACCTGTCTTTTAATTGACGAAAGCTACAATGCAAGCCCATCAGCTATGATAAATGCAATAAAAACTCTAAGCCTTTACGAAGGTAAAAAACTTGCAATTATTGGAAGCATGAGAGAGCTTGGTAAATTTGAAAAAGAAGAGCATGAAAAAATAGTAAATTTTGCAAATTCTTTTGAAGATATTGATAAAATCTTTGTAGGAAAAGAGCTTGAATTTGTTAATGGAAAGTGGTTTTTATCAAGCGAAGAATTAATGGCAAATTTCAAAAAAGAAGAATTTGCAAAATACAACACCATCTTAGTTAAAGCCTCTAACTCTATTAATCTTGGAAGTTTTTGTGAACATCTAAAAAATCATTTTTTGCTTCCAGAGGCAAAACTAATATAATACTATTAGAAAATTTGCCAAAATTTTTTGCAAGCAATCAAAAAAAAGATGTCACCACTTGTAGAGATTTGATGCAAAAATATAAAAATCCTATATCTAAGCCAAGAAAGACTAGTATGTAATTTCATATAGGTTGAAAAATACAACCTATAAAGTGGTGCATTAGGGCAGATTCGAACTGCCTACCTTCGCCTCCGGAGGGCGACGCTCTATCCAGATGAGCTA
Source organism: Candidatus Deianiraeaceae bacterium (assembly GCA_044347825.1). Taxonomy (GTDB): domain Bacteria; phylum Pseudomonadota; class Alphaproteobacteria; order Rickettsiales; family Deianiraeaceae; genus CAZFPN01. Next base: position 5,766 of record JBIKUA010000044.1, read on the forward strand.
CTAATGCGTAAAATTAAGAGTCAAAATTAAACCTTTTGAAAATAGTGTAAATTTTGGAAATGAACTTCCTATCAACTACATCCTCCATCGCCTCTTTATCTATAGCACTCACAAGCAGAGCTTTATCATCGGAGTCAATTACATATGTGCCGGGGGTTATAGTTATTGAATTTTCAATAAACGACCTAACATGCGGATTTTTAATTTTAAGAGATATTACTCCAATTTCAGGGTTTGGCATATCCCCCTTGCTTTTTATCATAATTTTTAAAACAATAATTGAAGAGAAGAAGACATCTCCAACAATTACTCCTAAGTATTTGATAAAGCTAAAGCTCGGAAAAATTATGCATTCATCTTTATCAAAAAAGAATTTTTTATCCACATAAAAACTGAAGAATACGGAAAACAAGCAAAAAATTAAAAATGTA
>JBIKUA010000045.1:0-6147 GCA_044347825.1 Candidatus Deianiraeaceae bacterium
TGTTTCAACAAGTTAATGGAGTGATGGTTCTTACCCCTCAAGTGTTCCTCTCTCAAAACGATATAGGCAAGCCTATAACAAATTCGGGTATAATAGCAGGAGGCGACATAAACATACAAGCACAAAACATCATCAACTCAAGCAACCTAGTTTCAGGAGGAAGCATAGTAATTACAGCAGATGGAGGAACTTTTACAAACTCATCAGGAGCTTTAATCTCCAATAACAACATAAACATCACAGCAAACAATATCCTCTTTAACTCCATCACAAATACAGGAAACTACACAAACAATCCAAACGACACCACAAACTCCTACACACAAATAATAGGAAGCTCTAACATAATAGCAGGAGGTAATCTATCCCTTATTTCAAACAACACAACAACCTTACTTGGAACTAACATAACATCAGATAGTCTAAACATAACATCAACTAATGATATACTAATAGGTTCTATGCAATCTATAAACAACATAAACCTAGGAGAAGATTATTATTCCTATAATACATCTTCTATATCATCTAACATAATAGTAAATAATAACATATCTATAACATCAACAAATGGAAGCTTCACATTAGAAGCAGGTGAAGATAAAGAAGATACACATTCATTTACATCATCATCAGGATTTATGTCTTCCACCACTACAACAAGTGATTATTATTCTCTTACTCATAACTCATCTAATCTAATATCTAACAATGGTAATATAACAATAAATGTTAACAATAACATAAACATATTAGGAAGTAATATATCATCAGGTAATGATATAACACTTACTACTACAGAGGGAGATGTTAATATACTATCTTTAATTAATCAAGAGTATAGTCAAGTTCATTCAGTATCTCAAGGCTTACTATCAGGAGAAGTAAGTATAGTAGGTCATTCATCTCAAAGCATACACCAATCAAGCATAACCTCTAACAATAACTTGACAATAAACTCATCTAATAACATCAATATACTAGCTTCTAATGTAAATGGTGTTAATGGAAACTTAGATGCAAATGGTAATGTTAATATACTCTCTATGATGCTAACTGACACACAAACAAACTATCACAAAGAGCAAAGTGTTGATTGGGGGGCTGTTGCTTTGGCAGTTGGAGTAGGAGCTATGACAGGTGGAGCAGGGGCAATGCTTGGAGCACATTTAATAAGTGCATCTCTTCTTACTGCAGGAATAGCAGGTGCAGGAATAGGAGCCTCAACAGGCTTATTAATAGGAGGGCAGGTTCATCAAGGAGAATTAGATAAATACACAACAACCACAACAACCCATGTTTCATCAGTATTAAACTTTACTAACAATTTAACAATAACTAGCGATAAAGATGTTAATTTAGTAGCTTCCACAATTAATGCAAATGCTGTTGAAATAAATGCAGTAAATTTTAATCAAATAGATGGAGAAAACGCAACCACAACAGAACACACTCATCAAGAAATGAAACCTAATTACACAAATCTATCAGGAGTAGTTGGTGCACTTGGATTTGCCTCAGGAATTAAAATATTTGAAAATTCTAAATTGATTGAAAATTAAAAATAATGAGTTTGTGTTTAAATCAGTTAATAGGTTGTATTTTTCAACCTTGTATTTTTAATATATAGGGGTTTTATGGCTGAAGTATAGGGTTTTTAAAATTTTGTGTAAAATTCTCATAATACACGACATCTTTTTTTTGACTTGCCTTTAAAAATTTTGGCAAATTTTCTTATTATGATATAGGAATGCTTTTTATGTAAGCAAAAAGTGAAAAATTTTAATCACTAGGTAAAAAGCCGTATTTATAAACTCCTAAGGCAACTTCCATTGCAAGGCTTTCTTGTGCTTTTAAAAACTCCTTTCTAAGCTCGCCGTAGGTTATGTTTTTGGTTTCCTTCAAGGTTTTGCAAACTTCATACCAGCTTGCACGAGGGTTGTTAAACTCGCCGTTGTAAAGCCTGTAGATTTTTCTTGCCACTTCCAAAACCGCATTTGCCTCATCTGTAAAGGTTTTGCCTTTAAGTAGGAGGTTGTAAATTTTTAAGTCCCGCTCTGCTCCATTAACGCCAATTTCGGAGTTAGGAAATAGCTCCCAATTTGTGTTGTTTTTTTCAAAAAGAGAGAAGACGATGCAGTTGTTGATGAAGCTTTCGTCTTTTTCGTATTCATATTCTTGAGTGCTATTGGTGAAGATTTCTCCGCTGTTTTGGTTGATTTTAGTGGGGGAGGTGAATTGGTCTCTATCATTTAGCCAAGTTGCGGGAATGCAGAGGCGAACTGCAACATAGATTAGCCCTTGAATGATGTTGGAACTTGTGATTTTATTTCCGTGATTTGGAAAAGAATTATAAAGCCCTATATAATTTTGGTTTTGAAAATCATTTCCTTTCTTTTGAGTGTAGCATAAAATTTCCTCTTCGTTTCTATTATTTGAAACAAACCAATCGTTAAGTAATTCTTTTCCTACCATATTATAAACCCTTTTCGTTCCTACCCTTTCCCCTGTTTCACTTTCTAAAACATCAAATTCAAGATTTTTAGGGAAGCTCTCTTTAATAGCACAATCCCAAATTTGAAAGCTAATAGGAAAGCTCCCCTTTACATTATCAAAAGTGCTAGCCCTGCAAACAAACCCTCCGCAAAACTTTGCCTTAAAAAAACTTCTAAAACCTTCAAAATTTGCACCCGCACAATTCTTGAGTGTTGAAAAAGCCCCTATTTTACAACCTTCAATTTGCTTATATATTCTAAAGTAAAACTGTGCAAAAAGCTCATTACTTGCCTTGCCTAAGCCTTCTTTTTTCATTTCCTCTTTTATATCGCTTTCCGTTGCCCCTTTTCTTGCATTTCCTGTGCCTTTAACCTGCTTGTTATTACTTGCCTCTAAATAAGGAGGATTGATATAAATTATTAGCTTCTCGGGGCTTTTTGCAATAACCTCCCACAATGTATTTGGCAACTTTCCGCCATCTTTCACTGCCTTCCAATCATCATTTAAAAAATCAAATTGAAACTTCACAGCATCTGGCATTGTGTTTAATTGCTTCATAATGTTTAAGTCCTCCTCATCAAGGGTGGACATGAAAATTCTATCTTGATTTACAAGCCCTGCCTCTAGGTTGCCCGTTCCGCAGGCACAATCCCAAATGTAATATTCATCTTGCCAATTTTCGCCAAAGGCATTTGCGAGATAATCTTTGCTTTTTTCCGCCCAAATTTGCGGAGTGAAAAATGCCCCTTTCTCCTCCCTTATGTTGCTTGGCCTTAGGAGGTCTCTCCTTTGCAAGATGTATTCTTGATATTCCTCTTTTGGGGGGCGGTTGTATTTGCTCCAAAAGTTGTTGTAGGCTTTTTGGTCTTTAATTGAAATTTCCTCAAATAGAGTTTTGTTTGCAACTTCGTGCCTTTTTCTATATGTGTATTCTTTGTAGATAACAACTAGCTTTTCTGCTATTGATTTGCTTCCGTCAGTCATTAAATCGGCTAGGTAGCAATCTTCCTTTTTAATGCCCTCAACTTCGTTTATGTGCCTTCCCACCTCTTCAAGCCAGTGTTGATAAATGCTTAAGAAGTTGTTTTTGGTTATCTCTCCTTTTGATAGCTTGCCTTTTGCCTCAATTTCCTTTAGCTTTTTGCCAAAATCGTCAAGAGAAAATGTGGGAACTTCTTTTAGCAGGAATTTAATTCTTTCAACTGTTTTTTTATCCAGCTTTGAGGGGGTTTGGTTCCAGTTTATATCCGTGTGTAAAAAGACATCAGTTGCCTGTGCGTTTTCTATAATCGCTCCATTTTCTGCATTAAAACAGCCGAAATAGATGGGAAGCTCCTTGTATTCCTTCACTTTATGGGCGGTGAAAATGGCTTGAGCTAACATCTCGTAAATATCCTCGCTTTTTTGCTTGGTTTCTATCCAGATGTAATCAAGCTTTATATCCACTCTATCTTCATCTAGGGTGTATTTTTTTATGCCCCATTCGCTTAATTTTTTGACTTTAAAGTCGTTTTCATTTACTATTTTCATAATCGTTAAAAGTTAAAAAGCTCTTAAAACGCACCTTTCCAGCTTTGCAGATGAATTTGCCAAAACCTCTAAGCTCTATTGTGCAGTCCGTTTTAAAAGCCTGCGATAAAAAGCCTAAAATTCCATCAACTCCAATTTCCACCTGCTTCACGCTTAATTGACACTTTTTTGCAAGCTTCAAAATAAATTCTTTTTTGTTGATATTTTTGTTTTTAGTCAATACATTTTCCATAAAAAACTTAATATTATATTTGTGTTTAAAATAATAACTTGGAATGTCAACTCTATTAGAAGCCGTCTTGAACATTTACTTTTGCTTTTGAGGGAGGAAAGGCCAGATATTGTGCTTTTGCAGGAGATAAAATGCGAGCTTGCGATGTTTCCTACAATGGAACTTGAGGAGATGGGATACAACCTTGCAATTTATGGGCAGAAGAGCTACAACGGCGTTGCGATACTCTCTAAAGAGCCTATTGAGGATGTGGTTTTTGGGCTTGAGGGGTTTGAAGATAGTGAGGCGAGGTATATTGAAGGGCTGACTTATCTAGGGGGTAGGGCGGTGAAGGTTGCCTCGGTTTATGTGCCAAACGGAAACCCAAATGGGGAGGAGGCGAAGGCGGGGGTGAAGCCTGTGCTTTCTGTGCGGTTTAAGTATAAGCTGGAGTTTTTGGACGCCTTAAAGAATAGGGTGAAAAGTCAGGTTAAGGAGGAGTTTATTTTTGGGGGAGATATGAATGTTTCGCCTGAAGAAATTGATGTTTATAGTGTGAAGAATTGGGAGGGTAAGGTGAGCTTTTTGCCTGAAGAGAGGGCGAAGATAAAGGGCTTAATTAACCTTGGGTTTGCAGATGCAATGCGGGTGCTTGCTCGTGATTTGCAAATCTTTTCGTGGTATGATTACAGAACTAGGGGGTTCGATACGGGCAAGGGTTTGAGGATAGACCATATCTTTACATCTCCATTGATAACGGATAGATTAAGCGGGTTTAAGGTGCTGGATTTTTATCGTGGATTGGAGAAGCCATCTGACCATGTTCCTATGCAGATTGAGGTTGTATGAATTATAAGCGTAGCCCGTCTTTATTGTATGGAGTATGAAATGAAAAATCTAAATATTTTGCAATTTCAGTTTAGAAATTTTAAAAAATTCTTGCAAATTAATAAATTATCAATATTAAAAAGAATATATATAATGTTTTATGCCAAATTTTATTTTTGTTGGGTCAAATAGTGATATTTCTAAGGAATGCGAGAACTCTCTAGCTTCTAGTAATATTTTTAAAATTGCAAGATCAAATTCAGATTTTAACATAACTGATGCAGGTAATTTTGAAGAGATGGAAAAGGCGTTTGCTACTGCGAAAGAAAAGCTTGGCAAAATTGATGGAGTTGTAAATTTTTGTGGCTCTTTACTTTTGAAGCCTGCACATTTAACTTCTTTTGAAGAATATAGTAGTGTTATAAATTCCTCCCTTACTTCAGCTTTTGCAACTGTTAGATCTATTGCCAAAAATGGTTTTTCTGATTGTAGCACCGTTTTAATATCTTCTGCAGTTGCTATGATAGGAGTTGCAAATCATGAGGCAATTTCGGCCGCAAAAGCAGGAATTTTAGGTCTTACAAAATCTGCTTCTGCAACTTACGCAAATAAAAATTTAAGGTTTAATGCAATTTTACCAAGCTTAATTGAAACAAAATTAACAAAAAAAATCACACAAAATGAAGAATCTGTAAAATATTCAATTGCACTAAACGGATTAAACAGAATTGGAACGGCAAAAGATGTTGCAAATATGATTGTATTTTTACTTAATCCTGAAAATTCTTTTATTACAGGTTCAAATTTTACTGTTGAAGGGGGGCTGTGTAATACAAAATTAAAAAAATGACCCACAAAATTAATCTAATCATATTTTTTAAGCTTATAAAGAGGGAATTTTATTAGAGGGAATTTTATTTATTCAAGTGTTTTTTAAGCGCAAAATTTATTTCATTTAATGCTTGCTATTTTAAGATATTACTATATAAAATATGTATTCTATTTGTAATATTTATGGGTAAGATTATTGCACTTTTTAATCATAAAGGAGGGGTTGGTAAGACAACTTTTACTTATAATTT
>JBIKUA010000046.1:0-6002 GCA_044347825.1 Candidatus Deianiraeaceae bacterium
TTTATATTTCCAACTCTTACCATTGCTACTTTCATTACTTTGGCTTTAATTTGGGTATGAAAATATGGGAAAAGACGGGCGATGAGGAGTTTAAAAAGCGGGCAGAATTTTTGTATCCTCGTGGAGAGCAAATAATGGAGGACTTCCTCCCTCCATATAAAGATATCTGTATTTTTAAGGATAGCACCTGTTTTAAAGGCTTCTTTTCAAACAATATTATCACTCTAAAAGAAGCATTTGAAAGAAGCGAGAGAGAGCATTTTGCTTATCATCTTGTTAGTGCGGACATATTTTTTTTGCGAGGTTTAGTTTGGAAGTATAAAAACAGACCAGAAATTGCAAAAGTAGATTTTGAAAAAGCTCTTAAAATGGAAGGTCAAAACCCAAAAAATGAGTTAATAAGAAAAGAACTTTTAAAAATCATAATATGATGTGCTATATTTGTAGGCAAAATAAGGCAAATACTTTGGAGCATATCGTCCCTAAAAGCTTAGGTGGAAAAAAGAAGGTAAGAATATTATGCCACAAATGCAATAATGTTTCAGGCGGAGAGGTGGATAATTATTTGAAGGATTTTTTTACATCCAATTCCTCTCACCTTTCTAATCAAGTTTTGAAAGGAATTTTCAAAATTGCAACTAATTTCTGCACCTTTAACAACTTAATAAGCAAAGTGGATTTGTTGCCATTTATCTTTGAAAATATCAATTTAAGTGAAATTGTAAAACCTCTTAATTATGAGGCAAAAAATGACGAAGTTTGCCATTCAATTGTGATTAATGGAGCTAAAGATGGAGATTTATATTGCTTTATTAGCATTTATAATTTGAGTTTTTCTGTCTTGCTAAACTCATTTTACGAGGTAAGTGACATTCAAAAAATCCTTATTAAAAAAAGAAATGTTTAACGATGAACCATTTAAAATACTTCTAAACGCACTTAAAAATCAAGAAGAAGTTGATGTTCCTATTGCAAGTTTTTTGGAGGTTGATGGTAAGATTTTTCCTCCCTTCGTAAATCAGGTTTATAAAGATAAAAACCACTTACATCATGCAGAAATTTTAGCTATAAATCACGCTCTCAAAACTCTTGAAATGGTAGATTTTAAAAGTTCAAATGCAACTCTTTACTCAAGCTTAGAGCCGTGTTGTATGTGCCTTGCTTTTGCTTGCCTTACGAGGGTTAAAAAAATAATTTTTTTTGCAGAAGACGACAAGTTTGGTGGCACAAATCGGATTTTCACTTTAAATTCTGCCTTTACAAAACCAGAAATATTATGTATAGAAAAAGAGGAGGTAAAAACCCTCATGAATAAATTTTTTAAAACAAAAAGATGAAGGAAGTTTTACTTATCATAACTGGGTCAATATCCGCATTTAAAGCCCTTGAATTAACACGAATGTTAAAAAAAGAGGGTGTGAATGTTAATATTGTGCTTTCAAGCGGTGGAGAAATGTTTGTAACGCCACTTTCCGCATCCGCTTTATCTGGTAATGAAGTAATTACAAAGGATACATATAAAATGGAGCATATTTCACTTTCTAGAAGTGCCGATTTAATTGTTATTTGCCCCGCTTCTGCAAGTTTTATCAATAAAATAGCCTGTGGTATAGGAGGGGAGCTAACTCTTGATATTTTGCTTGCTAAGAGAAGTGCCACCCCCGTTCTTTTATGCCCTGCGATGAATGTTGCAATGTGGCAAAATGAGGTTGTAAAAGAAAGTTTGGAAAAGTTAAAAAGGAGGGATTTTATGTTGATGGAGCCTGCCTCGGGTGTTTTGCTTTGTGAGGAAGAAGGCGTTGGCAAGCTTGCTTCAGTTGAAGATATAAAGCAAGAAATAATGAACTTTTTTAGTTATCAAAACAGCCTTTCTGGATTAAAATTTTTGATAACAAACGGAGGCACGATTGAAAGAATTGATGATGTTAGGTATATTTCTAATTTTTCATCGGGCCTTCAAGGTGCATTGATTACGAAGGAAATTTTAAAGCGAGGAGGTGAAGTGTTTTTAATTGAAGCTAAAACAAGTTATGCCTTAAATTTGCAAGGTAAAAACTTGCATATTATTAAAGTTCAATCTGCCCTTGAAATGCTAGAGGCAACGCTTTCCGTCCTAGAAGCAAACAAAATTGAAGGTTTTTTTGCGGTTGCAGCGGTTGCGGATTTTGCTGTTAAAAATAGAGTAAAGGGGAAGATAAAGAAGGATAAAACTCCAAAAATAGAGCTGGAAAAAAACCCTGATATTTTGGAGACGGTTGGTAAATTAAAAAAACTTCGCCCTAAAAAAGTGATTGGTTTTGCGGCCGAGGAGGATGAGAATTTAATTGAAAATGGCAGAAAGAAGCTAGAAAAAAAGAATTGCGACCTTGTGTTTGCAAATGCGATGTGTTTTGAGATGGAAAACACAAAGGGAGTTTTGATAAGCAAAACTGCACAAACGGCGTTTTTTGGTTCTAAAAAAGAGCTTGCAAGAAAGTTAGTTTCTATATTCTCTTGAACTCTTCTTTAATTTCCTCAAAATTCATGGTTAAAATTTGATTACGGGGAATAAAAACAACATCTCCTTCAAAATCTTTTTTAATAGCATTTAAGCTTGCAATTATACGCCTTTTAGCAAAATTTCTCTTTACCGCATTTCCAAATTTACGGGAGGTTAAAATGCCAATTCTAAAATTAGTTTTTGTAGGAATTTTGTAGATTATGGCACTTTTAAAAACAAGTTTTTCTCCTTTGTTGGTGATGGATTTTATCTCTTTGTATGTTTTAACTTTCTCTATTTTTGACATATTAACGCCTTGAAAGTGCAAGCCAAATTTCGCAAAATTTATCAATCTCCTGCTCTGTATTAAAAATTCCTGTGCTAACTCTTATATATTTTTTTGCCTCCTCTTCATTCATCTCAACCCCTTTTAAAGTGTTTGAGATATCTGTTTTACCTGAAGAACAGGCAGACCCAATACTGATGCAAATTTCATTCAAATCAAACTCCATCATTTGAATAAAGTTGTTCACATTTGCCATTTTTATTAGAGATGTATTGCTAACTCTAGGCTTACTTAAAGCAAAAACTTCACCACCATTTTCTATTACCATCTTTTCAATTTTATCTTGAAAGTGCAAGGTTTTTTGCCTGTAATCTTCTAAATATTTTGCAGAATTAACAGTTTCAAGTGCCTTAGATAGTGCAAAAATTTGTGGTATGTTTTCCGTTCCTCCCCGTTTATATTTTTGTTGCCCTCCACCAAGAATTAAGGGTTTAAATTCAAATCCACTTGTAAAAATCACGCAACCACCTCCAAAACCAGAGTGTATTTTATTGCCAGAAAATGTTATTATATCGGCATCAAATTTTGTAAAATCAAAATGTTCTTTTCCCATCATCTGGCTAACATCAGAGTGCATAACTCCTCCAAATTCCTTCACAATTTTGTAAATTGAGTTTATATCCTGCTTTACACCACTTTCGTTATTCACTGCCATAATAGAGCAAAGAAAGTTGGTTGAATTTAGAGCTTTTATTTTACTTTCTAAGTCGTTTAAATCAATTACTCCAAAGCTACAAGTTTTTATGAACTCATGTTTTTTAGATTTAATAGGAGAAATTATCGATTCATGCTCGGTTTTAAGCGTAAATATGCAATTAAAATCCCTTGCGTTTAAAACCATATTATTGCCTTCCGTTGCACCACTTACAAAGTAAATATCGTGGCATTTTGCATTTAAGGATTTTGTGATACATTCTTTAGAGTTTTCAATAATTGACTTTGCAAACTTACCTGCAAGATGAACTGAAGATGGATTTAGAAACTTGCCTTGTATTAAAATTGCTACTTCTTGCAGTATGTTTTGAAATCCGCAAGTTATTGCGTTATAATCCAAGTATATCATATTAAAATGTCATTCCTCCAATGTTTAAAAAGAATCTTCTTTGCTCGTCAAACTCAGTATATCTCAAAGGTTTAGCATAGCTAATTACAATCATTCCAATAGGGGAGGACCAAGAAACGCCAATTCCTGCTGATGTTCTCATCATTTTTGAATCTACTATCTCATACTTACCTCTAAAGTCTGCAGGATTGGATGGGTCTTCGTATCCAAAAACTGTACCAAAATCAAAGAAAATAAATGTCACAAAACCAAATTCCGCAGGCAGGAAGTTAGGAAAGCGATATTCCACATTTCCAAGAAATAAGTTTTTACCACCATATGAAAAATCTTGAAATCTCGTTGCTCCATTTTCCGTGTATCTAAATCGTGGTTGAATTCCAGTAAAATCAAAGCCTCTCAAGCCATATCCACTTCCGAGTTTTAGCCTATCTTTAATTTTAACTGTTTCATTATTAATTCCCATAATAGTTTTACCTTTAAGTTTAAAACCTAAAACAGAATTATCAATACCAAAAAGTTCAAAATACTGCTCAAATCTAGCTCCGTGTGATAAATAAAATATATCACCACCTAAGCCAGCAACTTCTTGAGAAAATTCAAGCAAATAACCATTATTTGGCAATAACCTATTATCTCTTCTATCGTAAGTTAAAGCCTGACTGACTGACGATGTCACAAAAATACCTTCCTGCTCAATTGCCAGTGGGGTTGATTCTAAAATGGTTTTTTTATCTAATATTTCAAGTTTTTCCAATTTAATTTGATAAGATATAGCGTGCCTTAAGTACTCACTTATACTATAAATTCCTTTAAGAGATTGAAATATAGATTCGGATTGATAGCTATTAAAATTTGGATTTTTATTACTAGAATAACCAAAAGCGGAAACAAATGTTAAGTCTCTATCAAATAAATATGGCTCAATTAAGGAAAGCGTAATTCCAGAACTATACCTACCCTTTTCCACGGATACAGAAGCACCAATACCTTTACCTAAAAAGTTTGCCTCATTTAAAGAAACTGAGACGCTAATATCAGAACCAAAATCATAACCTAATTGAAAATCTGCCGTTAGGGTTCTACCTTCTTGAATTTCAATTAAAAGTTCAATTCTATCTTCTGCCGTTTGTGTCTCTTTTACTTCTACTTTATCAAAAATACCAAGTCCTCTAAGGCGTTGAATGGATCTTCTTATTTTATCACCATCATAAACATCGCCTTCGGAAACTAAAAACTCTCTTCTAATAACCTTATCCTCGGTTTTTAAATTACCAGCAATTTTGATTTTATCCACATAAACACGCCTCGTGGGGTTGATTGTAAAAATAACATCTGCTATTTTTTTATCATCATTAAAGTTATATTTTACAATTACTTCTGCAAACATAAAACCTTGTTTGGAAAGCAATTTTTTAATGTTATATTTTGTTTTTTCTATTAGGTCTATATTGTAAGTTTTGCCTTTTTTAAATTCAATGAGTTTTTTATCTTCTAAACCTTTAAGATTAGGTATATTGTTGATAAATGCGTAGTCCCCAAATGTATATTTTTCTCTTTCTGTTATAAAAATATTTATATCAACAGTATTTTCCTCATTTAAAGTGACTATTTTGTAATCTAAGGTCGTTTTAGCATAACCTTTTTGTAAATAAAAAGTACGCAAACGCTCTAATTCGCTTACAGTTGAAGAAATATTATATGTTGTACGAGATGAGAAAAAACGATAAAACGCCTTTTCCTTTATAAATAATTGCTCCTTTAAAGTGTAATCAGAAAAGTTTTGGTTACCATCTATAAATATTTTTCTGATTTTTTTTGGCTCACCTTCACTGATATTAAAAATTACATAAATTTTACCTCCTTCAAGAAATTCAATCATTGGCTCCACAGATGCATCTAAAATTCCTGATGATTTGTAGATAGTTTCAAGTTTTTTAGCGTCAGCAATTACAGAAGCTTTGGAGTAAAAGCCTCGTTCTTTTGTTGAAAGTTCGGGCAATACTATATCTTTTTTAAAAGCTTTTAAACCGTTAAATTTTACGCCTGCAATAACGGGAACTTCAACAACTTTTATTTTTAAATTCCCATTATCATAAGTGGCGGAAACATCGCTA
>JBIKUA010000047.1:0-5981 GCA_044347825.1 Candidatus Deianiraeaceae bacterium
GCAGGAATACCAAGTATATTTTATGGTTTTATAGGTGCTTTTTTGCTTGCACCAAAACTTGTTAGATTTGCTAGTTCTTTTGGTGTTGATGTTTCAATTGAAAGCATAATTGTGCCAGGAATTGCAATAGGAATAATGATGATACCATATGTTGCAACTTTACTTGATGACGCATTTTCTGCCATACCAAAAACATTGAAAGATGCCTCAATTGCTATGGGTTTAACGAAGTTTGAGACTGTAAAAAAACTGATAATTCCTATCTCTTTGCCAGAAATAATAAGCACCCTTATAATTGTTGTTTCTAGAGTTTTAGGGGAAACGATGATTGTGCTTTTAACTTGCGGAATTGTCGCACATATGACTTTAAGTCCTTTAAAACCATCTACCACAATAACTGTGCAAATAGTTCATTTATTGACAGGAGATACTTCATTTGAAAGTGTTAAAACGCTTTCTGTATTTGCTCTTTCCTTGTTTTTATTTATTGCAACAATGACGCTAAATATTATATCAATAAGGATAAAAAACAAGGCAAAAAAGCTCTAAAATTTTTCTTGCTTTTTACTTTTTCTGTGTTTAAAAATTAAATAAATGATGGATATAAAAATGAAAAAGGCTACTGTTATTGTCTTCCCCGGTTCCAACTGCGATAAGGAGGCTAAAAACATTCTTGAGAAATTCGGTTTTCAAACAACGTGTGTATGGCACGAGGAAAATCTCCCAAATGATACATCGGTTTGTTTCTTGCCGGGAGGTTTTAGTTATGGGGACTATCTTCGTTCTGGTGCTGTTGCAGGAAGAAGCAGAATTATGAATGATGTTCGCAATTTTGCAGAGAAGGGTGGCATTACTATAGGGGTTTGTAATGGTTTTCAAATTTTGACTGAAGCTAAAATTCTTCCGGGGGCACTTTTGCCAAATGCAAATGGGAATTTTGTTTGTAAGGAAGTTAGTTTGAAAAGAAAGAATAAAACCTCTATTTTTACTCAAAATTTGAAGGACGATTTAAATGTGCAGGTGGCACACGGCGACGGTATGTTTACAGCTGATGAAAAAACTTTAAAAATGCTTCAAGAGGAAGATAGAATAGCTTTTACTTATAAGCAAAATTTTAACGGCTCTAAGCTTGATATTGCTGGAATTATTGGCGGTAAAAATTACAATATTTTAGGTATGATGCCTCATCCAGAGCGAACAATAGTAAGTGAGGATTTTATTGACATGTTTCAAAATATAAAAAATCATGCAGAGAGAAGTTAAAATAAAAGTTTCTAATCTTGTTAAAAGCTTTGGCAAAAAAGTTGTTCTAAATGGAATAAATTTAGAGATTTACAAGGGAGAATCAATCGTTATTTTAGGTGGTTCTGGATGTGGAAAGACTGTCTTTATCAAAATTTTATCTTCTCTTTTAGAAAAAACATCTGGTGAAGTTGAGATAATCACGCCCAATTCCGAGCCTAAAATTAGCTTTTTATTTCAACTAAATGCTCTTTTTGACTCTTACCCAGTATGGAAAAATATTTACATAACGGCAATTGAAAATGAGGGAATGAAAAAAGAGGAAGCAATAAAACTTTCTAAACAAATGCTTGAAAAAGTGGGCTTAAGTGGAGATGTTGCCTATCTTTATCCTTCTGATATTTCGGGTGGTATGCAAAAGCGGGTTGCACTTGCGAGATGCCTTGTAGGTTCTCCCGAAATCATTTTTTTTGACGAACCAACTAGCGGATTGGATCCATTAACTTCTGTAAAAATTAGTAATTTAATAAGAAGCGTTGGCACTGAAGAGCAGGTTACGAAAATTTCTATTATGCACGATATTGAATGTGCTAAAATTGTGGCAGATAGGATAGTTTTTTTTCTTGATGGCAAGGTTCATTGGGTTGGAACTCCTCTAGAAATGGATAATTCTAACGACGAAGTCTTGAATTCTTTTATAAGGAAAAATGGCTATTGATAGAATTTTATGAGGCAGAAGCGTAAAAAGGAAAAAAAAATTAAATTTGCACTCTATTTAAAGATAATTTCTGCTATTTTATTTTGCTTTTTTGCCTTTTTAATTTGGAATTTTGACAGATTTTATCATTTTTTTCCATCTCGTTATCGTCTTTTTTTTGAACAAGCAAACGATGCTATTTTTGGCAAAGTTCAAATAATTGAAATTACTGGCAATAAACTTGTTTCACGAGATGAAGTGCTTTCCCATATATATAATGCGGATGTTTCAGATGATGATATTAATTTAATAAATAGTGAGGCAAAAATTATTCAATCTTTAAAGCAAAACCCAGTGATTGATTTTGTTTCAATTAGGCGTTTTTTACCAAATAAGATGGTTGTTCATATCAAGGAAAAGCCATTAATTATGCGTTTTTGGGATGTTAAAACAAGTGAGTTTTTTTCCATCACTCGCTCTGGTGAGGTTGTAAGATTTGATGATTCAAGGCTCAAAATTCCGCTAATTTTAGGAGATTTTGAAATAACTGATGTTTTAAAAATATACAATACATTAGATAATGCAGGTATTTTGCCTGATGTTACCCAGATTTTTTCTTTTTTTGAATATAGGTTTGATGTTGTGTTAAAAAATAAACTTTTGGTAAATTTGCCAGAAGATAATGCTAAGGAAGCCATATTTTTACTTAAAAAACTTATCGTGGAGAATTCTATTTTAGAAAAAAACATCAAGCAGGTTGACCTTAGAGTTAAAAATAAGATTTTTATAACAAGGTTTAGTGCAGGAGAGCCTGAAAAATACTCGCCTCCTGCATCTTATACTGTTTTAAGTTGGTGATTTAATATCTGCCCTGAAGATTGAGGCTTGAATATGATGGAGGAGGAGGTGTATCTCGGCTATCACTTGTTTGACGGGTAATAAAATTGTTGTTGCTGAAATAATTAACCCTAGGCTGAATATCTATTACGCTAATATTAATGCGAGGTTGAGAAGTTATAGCGGTTGAG
This sequence comes from Candidatus Deianiraeaceae bacterium, assembly GCA_044347825.1. GTDB lineage: Bacteria > Pseudomonadota > Alphaproteobacteria > Rickettsiales > Deianiraeaceae > CAZFPN01. The sequence goes on from JBIKUA010000047.1 coordinate 2,968, forward strand.
TACGCTGGAGGTTCATCGTTTGAAAAAGCAGAACTTTGGTTTAATTGAGGGGTAACTCCTTGCTCGTTTTGATTACCACATACTTGACAAGCAATACCTCCGCAAACACAAGCTAAAGCTACTCCAGAGGCACCAAATAAAGGAATACTTGCTGGCGAACCTAACAAAACTCCTGCACAAGCTGTTATTATAGATGTAACGCAACATATATTTGTAAAAGCATTATTCTTTGGCATTTTTATATTTTTTGTTGTAGGTTAGTGATTGAGAAGGTTTTTTCTAAAAGTCAATAAAAGAGCTTGCAAAATTGAAAAATTATTTTTATAAAAATGTAAAATAAGAGCCACAGTAGCTTTAGCCCGGTAGAGCAACTGATTCGTAACCAGTAGGTCGCAGGTTCAAATCCTGTCTGTGGCACCAGCTTGTAAGCTTTTAAAATTAAGGTTTTTCTCAAATTTCAACTTACACAAAAATTAAAGTAAAATTTCCATTGCTACCTTATTGCTACTTTTAAAACAAATTATTGATTTTTAAATTAATGTATTTACAATATACTTATACAGTATTATAAATTAAATGCTTAGTTCTACAAATTTAAGGATTGCAACTCAATTTCAAGAAAGCAAGCCTGAAGGAATAAAGTATAAAGCTTTAAACATAAATTGCTTTGAAATTCAAAACAGAAGATTTTTAGGAAATAAATATAAGCTCTTAAATTTTATTAAAAATGTTGTTTTAGAGAAAGCACCTGAATTGAAAAGTTTTTGTGATATTTTTGCTGGTACTGGAATTGTCGGTCAATGTTTTAATAATGAAAAGACAAAAATTATATCTAATGATTTACTTTTAAGTAATTATGTATGCATATCTTCTTTTCTTGAAACAAAAACTTTTAACTCACTTCGCATCATTGATAAAATATCCTATTTAAATAATATTTCAGCTCAAGAAGAAAATTACTTCTCTAAGAATTACGGAGGCACATTTTTTACTATTGCCAATGCTTTAAAAATAGGTCAGATAAGAGAAGAAATAGATATTATATCGGAAAACGAAGATGAAAGAAAAATATTACTCACATCTCTTCTTTATGCGGTTGACAAGGTGGCAAATACTGTAGGTCATTACGATGCCTTCATTAATACATTAAATGAGAATAAAAATTTACAACTTTTAATTCCAAGAATTCAATATGCACAAAATAAAGAAAATCAAGTCTTCAATAAAGATGCTAATGAAATTATAAAGCAAATTGAAACTGATGTTATTTATATAGATCCGCCTTATAATTCTCGGCAATATTCAGGTGCTTACCATTTACTTGAAAATTTAATTTCTTGGCAAAAACCAATGCTTGAAGGTAAGGCAAGAAAAATGGATAGAACAAAATTAAAAAGTAAATATTGCTTAAAAGAAGCTCCTGAAGTTTTTGCAGACTTGATACAAAATGCTAATTGTAAGCATATTTTTATATCCTATAACGATACGGGTGAAAACCTGAATAGTCGTTCCAATGCAAGAATAAAGGATGAGAACATAATGGATATTTTAAATCAAAAAGGAAAGGTTGAAATTTTTGAAACTGATTACAGAGTTTTTCAAACGGGAAAAAGCAAATTATCAAATAACAAAGAAAGAATATTTTATTGCAAAGTGAAATGACAACAAAAAAGATAAAAATTAAAAAACCTTGGTCTGTTAGCACAACCGTTAGAAATCCTGAAAGAATGAGAGATTTTTTAAAAGTATTAACTGAATTTGATGGTTTGGAATGGAATACTAAAATGCAGATGAATTTTCAAATATCTCTAATTCAAAATAGGTTGTATGGCTACGGTGAGAGTCAGTTTTATAAAAATTTAACAAAAGAGCAAATTGAAAAGATTGAAGATTTAACTTATAACTTAAGCTTTTTTGAAGCGGAGGAAATTTTTCATAAAAAGAATTATGAAGATCCAAGCATAAGAGGGAGGCAATCTTTAAATCCATTAAAGAAATTTGGCTTTGCTTCGGTGCAAGATAAAAAGTTACACATTACAGAGCTTGGAAAACTTTTCTTAAAAGAAGATTATGATATTGGGGAAATATTCTTTATAAGTTTTTTAAAATGGCAAATTCCAAATCCTGAAAGTAAAGATTACAATGATAATTTCTACAATATTAAACCTTTTATTGGCACATTACATTTAATTAATTTAGTTAATTGCAAAGAGCAAAAGGCTGGTTATAAAGTTAAAGGAATTAGCAAAGAAGAGTTTGATTTGTTTGTTCCTACACTAATTAATTATAATGATATAGAAAATTACGCAACAATAATAATCAACATAAGAAGAAAGCAAGAAAAATTAACCAAGAAAGAGCAAAAAGAAGTTTTTGAAATAGAAAAATCTAAATTTCTCTCTAATTTTCTTGCATCAAACAAACTAGAGGAAGTTAACAAATTATTTAAAAACTTAAAAGATTATGGAGATAACGCCCTTAGATATTTTAGATTAACAAGGTTTTTTCATATTAGAGGAGAAGGTTTTTATATTGATTTAGAACATAGAAGAAGTCTTGAAGTAAAAAGCTTATTAGAGTTTGATAATGGAAAGGCAATTAGCTTTAAATCAGGTGATGAATATATAAGCTATATATCGGATATTACAAAACCAACTTTGCCTTGGGAAACTAAAGAAAAATTAAAAGCAATAATAAAAGAAATATTGCTTGATATTAGAGAATGTGAAAAATCGCTAAAAAAGGAAGAAAAAATAATTGAAGATTACATTAATTTAAGCGAGATTAAGTTAAAAAATTTAATTGAAGAGTTGAGAATTTATAGAAGAAATTTGCAAGAGTTAAAAAATCATCATAAATCAAGTGAAGTTTCTCAAATTTTAGAATATATAAAAATTTTAGAAAATATCAAAGAGCAGGAGGACAAACCTATTGCTCTTGAAAAATATACAACTCTTGGACTTCATTCTTTAAACGATGCAATTCAAATAAAGCCTAATTACCCCGTAGGAGAT
>JBIKUA010000048.1:0-5950 GCA_044347825.1 Candidatus Deianiraeaceae bacterium
TACCTGTATTTTCATGACAATAACCAGTACCTCCACCGCTTCCAATCCAAGAGAGAAACCAACTCTGCGAATCAACGTGCTTTGAATATGCGTATTTTACAAAACTATAATTTATATTAACGATTTCTAATACGGTTTGAGGAGATTGACATAATTGAACTTTCATACTTTGTTTATATATTAAACCAAAATTTGCATCAATGTTACTACATATACCAGAATTATTGGCACATCTCTCTAATGTATTTTTAATAATACCAGAAGTATCAGAAACATCAAAAACATCAGATATTCTAAAAGATTCAAATAGTTTATCAAACCCAGACCAGTTCATGTTAACTCCTGGTTTTATGTAACTGTTAGAACCATTTTGTTGAACTTCTGCATCGTAATGTCTCACCTTAATGCTTGCAGGGATAATCTTTTTTTCTATATTTGCTACGGCTTTTCCGCTAGGTAATTTGTTAATGCCATCACTTGATATACAACCTTCATAGCATTTAAATGTAGTATGAGACCATTTAGAAGTCTTGGTTGATTCACTGTATTCACAAACTGGCACGCCACCATCTCCTTGATTGCCATTAGAACCATTTTTAAAATAAAAGCCTTTTTGATCTGGCCCATCTCCTTGGCATTTAAAAGCTACTTTTTGACCTATATTTGTTGTTTTCTTTGTTAATTCAGAATCTTGCAATATTCCTGTAACCGTTATTTCGTTATTACTGCAGGGAGGTATTTTTTTTTGACATACAGGAACTTTTCCTCCAACTGAAAAATTTGACCCATCAAGACATTCCGTCGTATAAAAAGATTTACCTAACTCTCTAATCTCCTCTCCATCATTGCAACGTAAATCAATTTTCGAGCCAACATTAGTGTGAATAATTTGGTTTGAAGAGTTATTCTTATTTTTTACTAAATCATTAGATCCAGAAACAAACACTTTGTCAATATCAACTTTACTAGCTCTTGCAAGGCTTGAAACATCGCATCTTTTAATGCAAGCTTGTTTATTTTGCCATACACCTTTTCCGCTTGCATCACATTGTATTGTAAATTTTTCAATTATTTTATCTCCTAAAAAAGCGGAATATCCAGCTTGACATTTAATATCAACATACGTTTCTGGGTCAACATATTCACGAATGGAATTTGACGCAATAACCCCATTTGGAATGTTGATATTAGATGCATAACAAGGTAGCTTAGGTACAAACCCAGTGTTTTGATTTGAAACGGGAGGCTTTTTGTCTATAACCAATTCATTTGCTTTGCATTTCAAAATTTGCGCGTTAGGGTTTCCGCATTCATAAGTATATTCAGTTTGTTTTGGCTCTGAATTTAATTCCAAGGCATAATCTGGAAGACACACAACATTAACTTTTGAATTTTGTGGTACAAGCTTTGAAACACTTATAGGGGAGCCATTTATAAGTTTAGTTCTTTTTAAGTCAACTTTATTTTTACTTGCTAAAACATCCGATATATCGCAAGCTAAATCACACCTTCCTGTTAATTCTAAATAATCACCCTCTGCACAAGAAACTTTAAATGACGATTGAACTAAATTATTAACTAAATTTCCATATGGTCTAGCACAATATATATTTATACTATCCCCAGTTTTTAATATGCCAGTTGGCATTTCTTTTACATTTTCAATATCTTTACTTCCTAAATCATATAAATCGCAATCCGCAAATGATATATTTATACTAGGTATTAAAAAAAGAGCTATAAATGATATAATTTTTTTTAAAAACATATTGATGAAAGAAACACTATATACAACCTATTCAAAAAGAAATTTTTATTTAAGTCAATCAATTTTTTATTATTTTGACATATAACTTTCTTTTGAAGAATGAATAATTATAGCTTTATTTATTTCAAAATTTAAAAGCATTGCAAGGCAACATAGTGTGGAAATTAAAAATGTTCCTCCATATGAAATTAACGGTAGAGGGTTGCCAACAACAGGAATGAGACCAGATGTCATTGCTAAGTTAATCATTATATGAAGAAATATAAGGCAAGTTAAACCCCCTGATGCAAGGCGTATAAAGTGACTTTCGCTATTTAAAGAAACGCTAAAGCCAAAGTACAATAAATATAAATAAAGAGCAATTAGAATGATACATCCAAAAAATCCAAACTGTTCCGCAAAAATTGTAAATGCAAAATCTGTGTGACTTTCTGGTAAAAAATCCAAACTTCCTTGAGTTCCTTCAAAAACACCTTTGCCAAAAACCCCGCCACTTCCAATTGCAATTTTAGCTTGCGTTATGTTGTATCCCGCACCTAATTCATCTTCGCTTGGGTTTAAAAATGTTTTCACTCTTTGTTTTTGATAATTGTGCAAATTTCCCCATATTATCGGCACCATTAATAAGCATATTATAAAAGCTATAATAAAATATCTAAAATGTAATCCTGCAAGAAAAATAACGGACATTCCAATGAAAGTGAGCGTGAGGGATGTTCCTAAATCAGGCTGTTTTAAAATTAATGCAATTTGCAAAAAAATTATACTAAGTGGAATAAGGGCTGATTTTAATTTTTCTGCTTCATTTTCTTTTAAAAAATGGTAGTATCTTGCAATAATTAAAACTGTGATTATTTTTGAAATCTCGGATGGTTGAAATTTGATTATTTTTAAGTCAATCCACCTTCTTGCACCCATAAATACATCACCTACAACAAAAATTGAAAGTAGCAATAGAATTGAAAATACAAACCCTAAAGGGGAAAGTTTTATAAAGTATCTAGGATTTAAAGCTACAATTCCTAAAAAAATAGGCAAAAACCCAATAAAATAAATTAGCTGTCTTATTGCGTGCATTCCACTTACTGCCATTAAATTAACAACCCCAATTGTCAACAACAATATAATAGCCGTTATTGTAAGTTTATTAATTTTTTTTAAATTGTGAAAGTAAAAAATCTTTTTTGATAAGCCATTATCACTTTTATTTAAAGTGGTTCCTGCAATAAAAATTCTACTTGCACCCCCTCTTCCTGTTGCCATTTTTTATTATTCATAAATCAATTTAAATTCTAAACGGATAAAAATAAAATTAAAGTCTTTTTTTAAAAACTTGATATTTATTTTTTAACAATCTAAATATAAAGTAATAAATCAAAAACAATATGAGTGTAAAGTTGGCAATTTTTCTTATTATATTTATAATTTCAATTTGCATTATATCGGCAATAGTTTTTCCAGTTATATGTTTATTTTTTTGGCTATTAGGATTTAAAAATATCTTAGAACTTCTGCCACAAATAACACTTATTTCTATATTTCTAGCTTGCATTGTAACATTGTTTGCAAATGTGCTTGAAGTGATAAAATTTTACTTTGGATTTAATTTAAAAAATTTAAAAAAGCGTCTTGCAAATCTTGAAATTCCAAATGCTATTTTTTACCCTATAGATGAAACAAAATTTGCCAAACCTATCAATTTTTTATTATCTGAGTTAAAAAAAGAAGTGATTTTTCCTGATAAATGGCTTGAAATTTATGTATTAGATGATTATTTATCCCATAAAATGATATCTTTTGGAAGTAAAAACAAAGCTTATATTTTTTTAACGCAAAAGATATTAGAAAACTTCCTTTCTCACGCAAAAGATAAGTATGAGTTATGCCTTGCAGGGCTTAAATCAGTTTTTATACACGAAATAACGCATATCTCGTATTTACATCACATAGCTGGCGATTATTCTCAATTAAACAAAAATTTAGCTTTTAAGATGATTGCGTTTTATGCTAATTGTATTATGATGGTAAAATTTTTATTAAAATTTATTTTACCTTTTAGTTTTTGGAGAAAATTTTTAGATTTGTTGTTTTTTATACCAGAAATAATCTTTAAAAGCATTGAGTCAATTGTATCAAAAATTTTCCTAATATATGATTTTATTATAAAAAAAATGACACAAAATTTTGAAAAAATATCAGACAAAAATAGCATTGCGGTAGTGGGAGATGCGGGGTTTAGATTTTCCATTGAAGAATTTGAGGATTATTCTAGCGTGCTTTCATATCACAAAGATAAGGCTACAAGGCTTGGGCTGATTATTTTGCAAGAAGAAATAAAGCTTGATTTAAGTCCTCAAAATCATCAATCGAAGTTTTTAATTTGCTATATTTTAATTACCTTTTACCAATGTATTATTTTTATTTTAATGAATAATTACAATAAATTTTTTAAAATTTTTTAAGAGTAATTAGGTGCTTCTTTTGTAATAACAACACCGTGAGGGTGGCTCTCTTTTAGCCCTGCGTCTGTTATTCTTACAAATTCGCAACGGCTTTGCATTTCATTGATATTTTTACTACCTGTGTATCCCATACTAGAACGCAAGCCTCCAACCATCTGGTAAATAACAGGGGAAACAGAACCTTTGTAAGGCACTCTAGCTTCCACACCTTCTGGAACTAGCTTTTCCGCACCCGCACCCGCTTGGAAGTATCTATCTGCAGAGCCTGCAATCATAGCACCCATAGACCCCATACCACGATATTCTTTATAAGAACTACCTTCATACACAACAATTTGCCCTGGGCTTTCATCTGTGCCTGCAAGTAGGCTACCAAGCATCACGGCGTCCGCTCCTGCACCAATTGCTTTAGCTATATCTCCTGATGTTCTTATTCCGCCATCTGCAATGCAAAATATGCCAAGCTTTTTTGCCTCTTCTGCCACTTCTAAAATTGCCGAAAGTTGAGGAACTCCAACGCCTGCCACAATTCTAGTAGTGCAAATAGAACCCGGTCCTATACCAATTTTAACGCAATCCGCTCCTGCGTCCGCAAGTGCTTTTAAAGCCTCTTTTGTTGCTATATTTCCGCCAACAACATCAACTGGTAGCTTATCTTTTATTGATTTTACCATATCAAGAACGCCCTTAGAATGCCCATGTGCCGTATCCACCATTATTAAATCTACCCCTGCTTCAACAAGTGCAAAAGCTCTTTCTAAATGTTCTTTTCCTGTGCCTATCGCACCTGCAACTCTAAGCCTGCCTTCGCCATCTTTTGTTGCAACTTGAGAAGAAACAGCTTTTATCGTATCTTTTGCGGTAATAAGACCCACGCACTTGCCATTTTCAACCATTAAAAGCTTTTCAATTTTATGAGTTCTAAATAGCCTTTTAATTTCATCTTTAGTAGAATTTTTGGGAGTTGTAATAACCTCTTTAGTCATTACTTCTTTTATTTTCTGTTGTAAGCTTTCTGCAAATTTTATATCTCTATTTGTTAAAATTCCAACCAACTTACCTTCATTATTTAGTACGGGAAACCCAGAAACATTATGTTCTTTCATTAAAGAAATTGCTTCTGATAAGGTTTTTTCTTCCGTTATACAGATTGGATCAGAAACTACTCCACTTTCAAATCGTTTCACCTTTCGGACTTCGTTTGCTTGAGCTTGAATTGACATATTTTTGTGAATGCAACCAATACCTCCATTTTGTGCCATAGCAATTGCCATTTTACTTTCCGTCACTGTATCCATCGCTGCGGAAACAAGAGGTATGTTTAGTTTTATATTTTTTGTTATAAATGTGGCAGTTTCAACGAGTGCAGGGATAATTTCCGAATAATTCGGTTTTATTAAAACATCTCCAAATGTTAAAGCTGTTTTAAACTTTTCGTTTGTCATATTATTTTTTGATTTTAGAAATGGCTTCGGAAATTTGTCTTTCCACAACCTTTTCAACAATATTAATAATTAATTCTTCATTATTTTGAACCCAATTTTTTAAAATTCTTGGCAATTCTGCTTTTACTAAATCTGATATAGTATCTTCTTTCTTGTGTTGCATTTGGGTAAAGGAGCTAAGTTTAGCATCCAGTATTTGTGAAATTTTCTCCGTTAATTCATTGTAATTTTCTTCTTTTTGATATTCTTCATTACCCTGTTCTTCTTCATACTCC
>JBIKUA010000049.1:0-5937 GCA_044347825.1 Candidatus Deianiraeaceae bacterium
TGTATTAATGTTAAGCATTTTTTATGTTTCTAAGGATTTACCATCCGCTGAAACATTAAAAAGTTATAAGGCAAATTTCACAACTAGGGTCTACTCTCACGATGGTATTTTGCTAAATAATTATGCTACGGAAAATAGAATTTTTGTACCAATTGATGAAATACCTCAAATCGTAAAAAACGCCTTTATTTCCGCAGAAGATAGCAACTTTTATAATCACCACGGAATAGATTTGTTGGGAATATTCAAAGCATTTTATAAAAACGCTCTTTTTGTTGCAACTGGAAAGGGGCAATTGGTTGGGGCTTCCACAATAACACAGCAAACTGTTAAGAATGTTTTGCTTACAAATGAAAGAACTTTTACAAGAAAAATCAAAGAGATAATTTTGGCAATTGAAATTTCTAAAACTTTATCAAAAGATGAAGTGCTGGAAATCTATTTAAATCATATATATCTAGGGTCTGGGGCTTACGGAGTTTATGCGGCAAGTTTGGAGTATTTTGGCAAAAACTTAAACGATTTATCACTTGAGGAAGTTGCTCTTCTTGCGGCACTACCTAAGGCACCTTCGGAAATCAACCCTAGAAGGCGAAAAGAGAGGGCAAAAGAGCGAAGAAACTGGGTTTTAAGGCAAATGTTGGAAAATAAATATATATCTCAAAAAGACAACATACTTGCAAAAGAAAGAGATGTTATAACTATATCTCATAAAAATTCAAAGAAAAGCTCCGCTGGGGTTAATGCATTTGGGGATTATGTTAAAACTCAAATTTCCTCAATTTATGGAAGCGATGCTTTCTTTTCCAAAGGTTTGTTCGTGCAAACAACGATGGATTACGAGGTGCAAAAAGCATTTTTTGAGTCTTTTAGGGAAGGAATTTTGAATTATGACAAAAAAAATGGCTTTAGAGGAACTTATGGCACGATAAAGGTCTCTCAAAATACTTGCGATGAGTTAAATAAATTTGCTCAAAACTCGGAAATAAACGACTTCCTCTTAAAATACGCAGTAATTACAAAAACTGAAAAATCTGGAATTACCGCTATTAATGAAGATTGTGCGGAAGTTTTTATCAAAGCGGAAACGATAGCGTGGACGAAGAAATCCCCCACTTCTTTTGGTAGGGGCGATATAATAGTTTATGAAAATTACGAAGAGCCTTATTTTTCTCAACTTCCTGAAGCAAACGGAGGGGCAATTGTGATGAATGCAAAAAATGGGGCTGTGCTTGCTATGATTGGTGATTTTTATGATAGGCAAAATGCATTTAATCGTGCTATTTTTGCAAAAAGACAGATAGGCTCTGCAATTAAGCCATTTGTGTATTTAGTGGCTCTAGAAAACGGATTTGCTCCAAACTCAATTTTGGTAGATGAAAACTTGAAACTATCAGATGAATGGCAACCTAGAAATGCATCAAGAGATTTCTTAGGTTCTGTAACTTTGCGTGTTGCACTTGAAAGGTCTCGTAATGTGCCAACTGTTAGGATAGCCGAGATTTTAGGAACTTCCAAAATATTAAGGCGTCTTGAAGAAATTGGCTTAAATGCTGATGTTATTCAAAACGATTTAACAACCGCCTTAGGCTCTCTTACGGTAACTGCGGAAAAGGTGGCAAAGGCATCTTCAATTTTTGTGAACAAGGGGCATAAATTAGAAACGGAATATATAGAAAAAATTCAGGATACTAACGGCAAAACTTTGTTTTCAAAAGATGGAAAATGCGGTGAGGCTTGTTTTGATGAAGCTATTTTACCTAAATTTACGCCTCAAGAAGGAGTGCAAATTGCAAGCGAAGATACTTCTTTTCAAATTCTTTCCATTTTAGAAGGAGCGGTTTATAGAGGAACTTCAAACAGACTAAAATCACTCTCAAGCTTTGGAATTGCTGGCAAAACAGGTACAACTAGTGATTATAAAGATGCGTGGTCCCTTGTTTTAACAAACGATTTAATTGTTGTGCTTTATATTGGAAACGATAAACCAAAAACTCTTGGTGAAGGGCAGTATGGCGCCGTTCTTGCGGTGCCAATTGTTAAAAATGCGTTAGAAAAAATCCTTCATAAATATCCTCCAAAACCTTTTTCACCACCTCAATCGCTAGATGAGTTTTATATAGATTACAAAACTGGAAATCTTGCATCGGAATCTAGCACGCAAAAAATTGTTGAATATTTTAAAAATACAGATAAAAAACCTAAGGCCGTGCGTGGCTCTCAAGATTCTTCTTATAGCGACGAAGATGGTGATGATATTTTAAAAAATGGAATTTACTAATTAAACGATGTTAATTGTACAAAAATTTGGCGGAACCTCGGTTGGAAGTCTAGAAAAAATAAAGTCGTCTTGTAATATTGTAAAGACGGCGGTGGATAGAGGGTATATGCCTGTTGTAATTGTTTCTGCTATGGCAGGCAAGACGGATGCCCTTATTGAACTTTACTCTCAAGTTGTGGGGAATGTGAAGGAAAATGAAGAAATGTTAGCAGAAAAAGATGTAGTTGTTGCAACGGGAGAGCAGGTATGTGCTGGTTTATTTTCCGCTTACTTAAACTCAATTGGCGTAAAAGCACGCTCTTTTAATGGATGGCAAGCGGGAATTTTAACAGATGGCAAGTTCACAAATGCAAAAATAGAAGGGGTGTTTTTGAATGAAGTTTGCCTTGCAATTGAGAGCGGAATTATACCTATAATTACAGGCTTTCAGGGTTATTTCTTAAATGGCAAAAGGCAAACAACTTTAGGTAGAGGAGGCTCCGATACTTCCGCAATTGCAATTGCATCCGCACTCAATGCCTCACATTGTGAAATATACAAAGATGTTGAAGGGGTGTTGACGGGCGACCCAAAAATTATAGAAAATCCAAAAAAAATCTTAGAATTAAGCTACAATTCTATGCTTGAAATCTCTTCAAGTGGTGCAAAGGTTTTAGAGACAAGGTCTGTTAATTTTGGTGCAAAATATAATGTGCATATTGATGTTCTTTCCAGCTTTACTGAAAGCACGGGAACAAAAATAAGGCAAGTTAGCGAAAAAGCGGAGATAAAAAGCATTATCCTTTCTCAAAAAGAGGTTTTTTGCGATTTTTCCTCCAAACTTAGCTTAAATGAAGAGCTAGATAGGTTAAACAACCTACTCGTTTCTTATAAAATCATTTGCATTGAGGGGGCAAACTTCAAAATTTTAACTCAACCTCAAGAGGCAAAAAAACTAGATTGTGAAGTTCGTAAAGCAAGCAAAATATCCATCACGGGCTTCTTTTTAAAAAGCGACAAAGTTCTTGAAAGAGCTGTAAAAGTTTTAGAGGAACAAAACTTGAAGCCATTTTTCACATCAGTTTCGGAGACAAAAATTTCAATCTTCCTAACAGAAGAAAATGTTGCACTTGCTGTTAAAAACTTGCATAACGAACTAACACCCAATAACATTCTCTAAATGATAAACCTCATATTTTGCGTTTAAAAAAATAATATCAAACTGCCATTCCTTGCGGTTTTCTAAAAATTCCTCTGCTGTTTTAAACATCCTCTCAAGCTTTTTATCGTCTACTATACCTTCAAAATCATCAAATTGCTTTCTGTATTTTACTTCAATAAGAATTATTTTACCTGACTTTTCTGCAATTATATCAACTTCTCCGTGGCGATTTTTGTATCTAGTTTTAACTATACTATAACCTTTACTTTCTAAAAAATTACAAGCAATTTTCTCAGAAAATTCACCTAAAAAGAAATCTCTTTTTTGCATTTTTCTTTAACTAATTCTAGCACTTTAGCGAGTTTTGTTCTGTGAAGCTCCAAATAAGAACCCACCTGCAAGCCAGAAATAGCCACATTTGCATACCTAACTCTTATCAACTTATTCACTTTAAGGTTGAAAAACTCCATCAATTTACGCACTTCTCTATTTTTACCTGTATCCAAAATAATAGTAAGCCAAGTGTTTTTTGAGTCATCTGTTTTTTTCTTCTTTATAGAAACAGATTTTGCCTTGTAGTGCAGTCCATCAATTGTCACGCCTTTTTGCATTCTGTTCATTTTATCTTCGCTTACAATACCAAAAACCCTCACTTCATACTCCCTCTCAAAGCCATTTTGAGGGCTTTCAAGCTCGTGTGCTAGCCTTCCGCTGTTTGTTAAAAGTAGCAATCCTTCTGTGTTCATATCTAGCCTTCCTACATAAATGTAGTTTTCAAAAGCCTTAGGAAGGATAGAATATATGGTTTTTCTCCCTTTTTCGTCTTTTTTTGTAACTACAAATCCACGAGGTTTATTAAAAGCTACAATTTTAACATCATTTGGCTCTTTTTGCACGCTCTCGCCTTTTATTTCAATTTTATCGTCAGCGGAAACAAAAGTTGTTGCACTTGTTGTTTTTTCCCCATTAACAAAAACTTTACCAGAATGTATAAGCTTTTCCGCCTCATTACGAGAAAACTTAGAAATTAGCGAAACTTGCTTGGAAAGCCTTCTCTTTTCTCCTACCTCACTCATCTGATTTTACTTCATTTTGCTCTTCAACGGATTTGATTTCAAGAAGTTCAGTTTTTTGATTGATGCTACCTTCAAATTTACCCTTTTCTTCAATTGAAATTATACCATATGTTAAATTTCCAGTTACGGCACCTGTAGATGTGATGTGAATTATAGAGGCAACAACATCTCCCTCAAAAGCACCTGCAATTTTAACATATTTAGAAGCAATATTTCCCTTAACTAAAGCACCTTCTCTAATGCTTAAAACATCAGATTTAATGTTTCCTTCAACCTTTCCAAAAATTTCAATGATATTATCCGAAACTAAATCCCCTTTTACAGACATTTCTGTGTTGATAATAGATGGAATTGAGGTTTTTTTGTTGACGCTTTTAATAACTTCGTTACTATCTTTTATTTCATTTTTATTGCTTAATTTAAACATAATTTAACTATTGTTTTTTTTGATAATTTCGTTAATTTGGAGGAATTTAACAGGATTAATACTTTTACCCTTATATCTCACTTCATAATGCAAATGCTCTCCGCTAGATCTACCAGTAGAGCCTTGCAAACCAATTATATCATTTTTTTTAATAACTTGACCATTCCTAACCCTAAGTGCCGAAAGGTGGGCATAAATAGTAATTATATCGTTTCCGTGGTCAAGAATTATCACATTTCCAAAAGAGTTGGACCAACCAGCAAACTTCACCTTAGCATCCGCAGTTGCATGGACGGGCGCGTTTGGAAAGCCTTTAAAATCTATTCCGTGATGAAAAATATTTCCCCTTAAAATTGGGTGAAAACGCACACCATATGAGCTTGTTATTCTAACCCCTTTAATTGGGGTTGCAGTTGGGAGTTTTTCTATAAAATCCTGCACTATTTTCATATACTCCAGCTTGAATTTTGCCTCGGAAAGTGCGGACGAAGCAATTTCTTGTGCGGAATAGTTAATATTTTGAGTTATTAAATTATGATTTTTATAATCCTGATAATTAAAAATATGCTTCCTTTTCAAAACCTCCCCTATTTCTGCATAATGCAGTGCTTTAGTCATCTGATTAATTCTTTTATCTATTGTTTTATCTAGATTTAGCACTGTTTTTTTAATTTGATCTTTGGCAAAATCAAAATCTTCTTCTGTTACTATTTTAGCTGGTATTTCAGTTTGGGTTTTTTCCTTTTTATCTTTAGATTTATCCTTATGAACCCCAATTTCATTTAAGGAATTATTGATTTCATTTATTTCCTCAATTACAAAACGCAAATAATTTGAGAGATTTTTGTTAATGGTTTCTCCAAGAAATATTTTATGGTCTCTTTCTTGAATATTTCCTTGAGATTTAATATAAATTGTGATGTGGTAAGTTAAAAAAGAGGATAGTATAACGGCACTAAAAATTAGAAATGCTTGAAAAAAAGGGTTTAAACGAAGGGAGTATATTTTATCA
>JBIKUA010000050.1:0-5935 GCA_044347825.1 Candidatus Deianiraeaceae bacterium
TGCATCGCTTTCTAATGCAATTATAACGCCTATTTTACCTAACATTTTATCTCCTTCAACATTATTGTGAACATAAAAAGAAATCGCACCTTTAGAAACGGAAAGAGCTTCCATTCTCCTAAGTTCTATTTTCTCCCCAATTGTTGATATAGTAAGGGAGATTTTTTCTTCAAAAGCAGATTTCAATGCGTCAAATGTTTTAAACTCTAATGATTTAGCGGAAATTTCCTTAACTAAAGCTACAAAAGAATCGTTTTTTGCTACAAAGTCTGTCTCCGAATTAATTTCAAGAATTGTGGCCTGTAATTTTGATATATTAATCGCAACCAGCCCTTCACTTGCAACCCTGCTTGCTTTTTTGGCAGCATTTACAAGACCTTTTTTACGAAGCCAAGCAATTGCTTCTTCATATTTTCCACCCGTTTCATCTAGGGCTTTTTTGCAATCAGCCATACCAATTCCGCCCATTTCTTCCCTAAGCTTCTTGATTAATTCAACATTAGACATAAAAATTCAAAAAAATAACTTGATTTATTAAATAACCAATTTACAATTTTTGCAAGCAAATTTTATTAGTTTTTTAAAAAAAATGCAAAGCGTAAGAGGAATGCAGGATATTTACGGAGATTTTGGCGAAAAATTTAATTTCATCATCCAAAAATCTAAAGAAATTGCAAAAATTTGGGGGTTTTCTCATCTTTCCACTCCAATTTTGGAGTTTGCAAGCCTTTTTGAAAGAAACTTGGGCGACGAAAGCGATGTTGTTCAAAAAGAAATTTACAAATTTCAAGATAAAGGCGGGGAAATCCTTGCTCTTCGCCCAGAATTCACGGCAGGAGTTGTAAGAAGTTTTGTTGAAAATAGGTTTAAAACACCAGCCAGACTTTTCTCTTATGGGCAACTTTTTAGATACGATAGACCGCAAAAAGGGCGTTATCGTCAATTTCATCAAATTAATTTTGAAAATATCGGCGGAAAGGGTGCAATGGAAGACGCACAAACAATACTTCTCGCACACGATTTAATAGAGATTTTTGGCTTAAAAGATGCTTGCAAACTAGAGTTAAATCACTTAGGTTCAAAATCCACTCTCTTAAAATATCAAGACATTTTAAAAGAATATTTTAGAGATAACGCAAGTAATTTATCCAATTTAAGCAAGCAAAGGCTAGATAAAAACCCTCTTAGAATTTTAGATTCAAAAGACGAAGGGGATAGAAAAATCTCTCAAAATGCACCAAAAATCAGCTCGTGTTACACAGAAGAAGAGCGGGAAAGCTTCCTTGAAGTTCAACAAATTTTAAAAGAAAATGGTGTTGAATTTACTGTAAATGAGGAGGTTGTTCGTGGGTTAGATTATTACACGGGCATCGTTTTTGAGTTCACCACAACGCTTCTTGGCTCACAGTCAGCAGTTTTAGGTGGCGGGAGATACGATAACCTCGTTAAAGAAATGGGGGGGCAGGAAGCTCCCGCAATAGGCTTTGCAGGTGGGGTAGAACGCCTCGCTTTACTTTGCAATTTAGAAGCAAAAAAGGGTAAGATGGTGTTTATTCTCCCCATAACTTCAAGTGAGAGAAAGGCATCTCTTTTATTACTAAAAAACCTTCATTTGCAAGGCATAAATGCAAGAATTTTAGAAGGTGGAAACTTAGGAAAGCGTCTTGAAAAAGCCTCTAAAGAAGATTTTGAAAACTTCGCCTTCGTAATTGGTAGTGCAGAATCGGAAACGATATTATTAAACAAGGAGATGGATTTGAGCCTTAAAAATTTGTCTAAATCCGATGAAATTAAAGGAAATTTGGAATTTTTATTTTCATGCTTAAAATAGCAATAACAGGGAGTGTAGCAAGCGGAAAAAGCTTTATTTTAAAGCAAATTTCTAAGCTAAATTATCCCGTGATTAGTGCGGATGAAGAGATAGCAAAAATGTATAAAGAACCTCAAACTTTAAGCTATATATCAAGCCTTTTTGGCATTAAAGATGTTAGTAAAGAAAAAATCAGGGAAGCTATCTTTCTAAACGCTTCAAAAAGGAGATTGTTGGAAGTATTTCTTCACAGAAAGCTTCGTAATAAATTTGCAAATTTTGCTAGAAAGTGCAGGCTTCAAGGCTTAAAAGTATGCTTTTTTGAAATTCCACTACTATTTGAAAAAAGGACGCATAAAAATTATGATAAAATTCTAATTATAGATAGCCCAATTTTTGTTCGCAGACGCCGTTTTATAGCTCGTGGCGGGCTTGAAAAAGATTTTTATAAATTCAACCGCCTACAACTTCACACTAATCAAAAATTAAATTTAGCAAGAGAGAAACAGAAACTTTTAATTTTAAATTTCAAGCATAATAATTATCTAGCAAAACTCAAATTATAAAATCCACTTGACTTTAAAACGAGAATACTACATTCTAAATAAGGGTTAATATTTTTTTTATGGAAGTTGTAAGAACTAGGGAGGCACTTTTTCAATCACTGGAAAAGCTAAAAAAGTTGCAAACTAAGCTTGCTTTTGTGCCAACAATGGGAAACTTACATAACGGACATTTAAAACTTGTAGAAGCAGGAAAAAGATTAGCAGATAATGTTGTTGTTTCCATTTTTGTGAACAAAAAACAATTTGGAGCAAACGAAGATTTCGATTCTTACCCTAGAACCGAAGAGGAAGACTTATCTAAGCTTGAAAAGACTGGAGTTTCACTCGTATATTTGCCTAAAAACGAAGCAGAAATTTTTGGGCATCACTTCTCATTAAAACTTGATGTGCCTCATCTTACGCCTTATTTATGCGGTGGTTTGCGTCCTAATTTTTTTGGGGGAGTATTGGCGGTTGTTTCTAAACTTTTCTTGCAAATTAAACCCGATTTTGCAATTTTTGGAAAGAAGGATTACCAACAATTCCTTGCAGTTTCCGCCCTTGCAGATAGCCTAGAAATTGGCGTTGAAGTGGTGGGGATAGAAACAGTTAGAGAGCAAAATGGGCTTGCATTTTCTTCCAGAAACAACTACTTAAATGCGGAAGATAGAGAGAAAGCAGGTTTTATTTTCAAGCTACTATCAGGTGCAAAGGCAGATTTGATAAATGGAGAAACTTTAGATGATGTGCTTTCAAAAACCGCTAAAAAATTGAAGGAAAGTGGAATTGAAAAGCTGGACTACTTAGAAGTAAGAAACGCTAAAAACCTAAGTTTAATAGATAACTTTGACCCTAAAGAAAAATCCATTATATTTTTTGCAGGCTTCTTTAAAGGCGTGCGTTTAATTGATAATTTAGAGCTGTTTTAACCTTGAATTATCTTCAACATCTCACTCACAACTTCATCTATACTTTTTGAAGATGTATCTATATAATGGGCATTTTTTGCGATTTTAAGCCCCGCAACTTCACGCTCCCTGTCGTTTTTATCTCTCGCTTCAACATCTTTTAAAATTTCCTCAAAATTTGCGGGCTTCCCTGCTTCTTGCAACTGCAAAACCCTTCTTTTTGCACGCTCTTCTGGGCTTGCATCTAAAAAGAATTTGAAGTCCGCATTTGGCAAAATAACGGTGCCAATGTCCCTCCCTTCTAAAATCACATTCTTGGTTTTACTTGCAAAAGTCCGCTGAAAATCAACCAAAAGCTCACGCAATTCTGGAATTTTGGCAATGTCAGATGTAATTTTTGCGTTTGCTTCCGTGTAAATTTCTCTGTTTTGTGCCTGCTCTACAAAATGTTTTTCAATATCTTTAGCAATTTTTATTGCTTCTTGCGTTAAATTCCCTCCTGATTTACTTGCTAAAAATGCAATAATTCTGTATACTTTACCTGTGTTTAAGTACTCCGCATTGAGTTTGGCGGATAAAATCTTGGAAATCGTGCCTTTTCCACTAGCGGAAGGGCCATCTATTGCTATTTTCATACCGTAAAATAATTGATATACTTGTTTAAACGAGCAACTCTATCTTTGCAAGAGTTATTTTAGGTTTCAAAAAAAATTTTAAAAAAAGCTTGACATATAAGTTTTACATATTAGAATTTTTTAGTTTTAGATGATTTATGAAATTTTTGAGTGTATTTTTATTATTTTTAGGGCTGTTTTGCGGAAGTGTTTTTGCAGACATAAGCAAGAATGAGGTTATGCAATTATATTTAGAGGCAGTTTCTCACGATAGCAATATAGAAAAGGCCTTAAAAGCAGAAGAGGCTTTTTTAAAACTTGAGGCCGAAGTTCCTGCTTTTTACAACAAAGTTCGCCTTGCTACATTGCTTGCATTGAAGGCAAAATTCTCCACCTTAAAAAAAATTCATTTTGTCAACAAATCAATTGATGCTTTTGATGAACTTGCTAAAGAAATTTCCCCCACTTCAAACATAGTAGATAAATACGAACTTCACTTATTTAGAGGGAGGACATTCTCCCAATTTCCCGCAATTTTTGGAAAAAAAGAAATTGCAAAAGAAGATATTAAAACAGCAATACAAATACTTGAAAATAATGAATTAAATCGTGAGGATGGCGAGGTTGCAAGGCTTTTTCTCTCTTACGCAATTATTTTAGATAGCGAAGGAGATAAGAAAAATTCAAAAGAATTTGCTAGTAAAGCAATATCTTTAGATGGCCTTGATGCAAAAGATTTGGAAACTGCAAAAAAGCTTCTTTAGGCAAAAATTCCAGCAATTTCACCTATTTGCTTTAATTTGCCTAAATACTCAGCAGAAAGCAAGCATCCGTTTTCCATAGCCACATCAAAAGGAGTTAATCCGTCAACATCTTTTACAAAAAGGAGGGCTTTATTATCTGAATGCATCGCACATTTTAAAGCTATATCATCTAACTTTTTTTCAAGCAACTTATGAATAATACTAGAAAAAATATAAGATGAGCTATAAATTTGAGGAATAGAGAAGGCCTCCCACATTTCCTTTTCGCACAGATATATAAAAATTCCTTTTAAACAATTATCTTGCAACTTTCTCGTTAACAAAAATAAAAGGTTAGACTGAACCAAATTATTATTTTTGTCAATAAATGTATAAGTGTACTCCGAAAGCACCATACAAACAATTGTGCGAATAGCACTTTTAAATCCTTTATGCTCCGCTTCAATTGCCTCTAATTCTGGAGTTATTTTTTCCAAATCCTTTTCAATTAAAGCAAAACTATCTCTAGAAAAGCGTGCAATTATTAAAAATGATTGGTTTCTTGGGCTTTCAATATAATTTAGCACAGAACTAACAAAATGAAATTTAAATTTACCTTCCAGCAATTTTAAAAAAATAGATTGAACAAAGGATTCTACATTAGTTAGCATAAAAAAACAACTTATATATAATAAGTTATTATTAAAGGTTGAAAAAGTCAACTATTTTTTTAATATTATCCTCTTACCTGTAGATGGTTCAGGAGGGCTTAAAATTCCATCGGATTCCATTTTTTCAATCAAATTAGCAGCTTTATTGTATCCAATTTTCAACCTTCTTTGCAAATAACTGATTGAAGGTTTATTTTCACTTATCACAATTTCCACAGCTTCACTATATAAGTCATCTTCTCCTTTAGCGGAAAGAGTTTCTTGTTTAGAGCCTCCGCTCACACCCTCTTCCAAAATATCCTCAAAAATATCAACTTTTAAACTATCGTACACCCCACCATAACTTTTTTTGAGTGCAGAAACGATGTTATTAACTTCCCCATCGCTTACAAAGGGTGCATGAATACGGTAAGTTTTGGTTCCCGCCTGCATATAAAGCATATCCCCCTTGCCAAGCAACGCCTCGGCACCACTTCCTCCTAGAATTGTTCGGCTATCTATTTTTGAGCTTACTTGATAGCTTATTCTAGTTGGAAAGTTCGCTTTTATCACACCCGTAATCACATCGACCGATGGGCGTTGAGTTTCCATAATTACATGAATTCCCGCCGCTCTTGCCATCTGTGCTAACCTTTGAATATAGC
>JBIKUA010000051.1:0-5766 GCA_044347825.1 Candidatus Deianiraeaceae bacterium
ATAAATCCTTGCCTTGCAAGTTCAATTGCAATTCCGCTCATACTAACGCCACCAATTCCAACAAAATGAATAAAATCCCTCCTCTTCATAGTTTTAAATAAAATGCTTGCTTTAAAAAAAAATTCCTTTATCTTAATTTTTATTCAAGACTTTATGAAAGATGTTAGGCTAAATTTCAAGCAAAATAAAAAGATTATTTTTTGTAATCTAATAGTGCTTATTTTCTGCATTATTTTAGACCAAATTTCTAAACAATTTATGTTAAGTTTTTTAATTTCAAAACCTTTTAATTCTTACCCTATTTTGCCATTTTTTAATTTTACATTAGCTTTAAATACGGGTGTTAGTTTTAGCTTATTTGCAGGCATGGAAAACGGAAAAATTATACTTTCTGTAATCGCTATTTTAATTTCCATTTTTTTAACATATCTATTTTTGAAGGAGAAAAATAAGTTATTTAGCCTTGCATATTCGCTTATAATATCTGGTGCAATTGGAAATACTATTGATAGAGTGATGTATGGTGGTGTGATTGATTTTTTAGATTTTTATATTAAAAATTGGCATTACCCAATTTTTAACTTAGCTGATTGCTTTATTTTTATTGGAGCTGTGATTTTTATTTTTGGAGATTTATTTAAAAAGAAATATGAAGCTTAAATTTTTACTTTTAATGCTATTAATTGCGTGTTCTAAACAAGATTTTGAAAACGACATAGCAGTGCCAAAAATTTTGAAGGATTATCATCAAGAACAGAAGGCAAAAAAAGGTTAGAGTATATTACATACTTTACTTTGTGTTGGATTGATATGATTTTTTAAATATTTACCTTCTTGCTTTGCGATTATATCATCAGCGTTAATATACTTAGGAAATTGCATTTCATCGCTTTTTAAATTATTTATGGCGAGCGTCTTTCCATTTTTATCCTCGCAAGCAAATGGTAGCATAAAACCATTCACGCCCTTTACATCTAATTGAACTTTTTTACCCTCTTTTTCAAGATTTTTTTCAACCATTTCTTTAATGTAGCCTGCAAGAGATGTCCCATCACTCTCTCTAACTCTTCCACTCATACAAGAATTTAATGTCACTTTTACTTTTTTTACATCACTTTGCAAAATGGCATCTGTTATAAAATCTACAACTTTATCTGCCTTAAGTCCTCCAATTTTTCTATCTTCCAAATTTACATTGATTGGTTTTTGATAAAGAGGGTTAATTAAATCAAATGAACCTCTTCCATTTATAACAATTTTTAGATATTCGCTCTCATTTTCAATTATTGTTTTAGTTTTTGGAACATCTTTTAGTAATGAAACATTTTTCTCTAAATTTAACTCTATTAATTTATTATTTTTTAAAATTTGACTGTATTTTTTGCCATTCTTCCATAACTTATCTACATTAATTTCTGCTGTTAATTTCTTGTTAAAAGTATTTTTTGTATTCCATTTTATTGCTTCAATATCCAAACCCATTCCTTCTTTAAAAACCTCACAATCTCCAATATTTACAAGATAATGCTCAAGACTTTTAGATGTCTTATTGTAGTAGTTAATCCCTTGTAAATGGGAAGGAAGATATGTTTTGTCATAAGCATTAATAAGAGGATTTGCAACATCACCATAAATTCCTCTTTCTAATAATGTTAGTAAAATAACTTTCCTATTTTTAATTATTGGCTCTTGGGTTTTGACATTCTGTAAATCAAATTTTTCCTGAATAAATGACATATATTAATTAATGAGATTATTCAGTAAATCTATCTTGTTAAAATTAACTTTGTCAATTAAAATTAACCACAAAAATGTTTTTTATCTTTTTAGCAAAATCTATTATACGAGCTTCTAAGCCTAAATGACGATTTTTCCAGCCTTCCATCCAAGGTTTTATCGTGTGCCAAATGTTGTAATTTGGGTTAAGCTTCATCACCACAGCTTCAACAAAAAATATAGTTTTGTAAAGTAACAACAAATCCTCTTTTATTTCTATTTTATATTTTTCCATAATTCTAAAAAGCTCCATCAAAATGCTTGATATAGAAAAATGAACAGAGCTTCCAGAATGAATAAAAGCTTCGCCAATATTGTATAAATCTTGCTTGAACTCATCTTTGTTAATTTCCTCTTTAATGTATCCTGCTTCTAAATGAGCCTTATAAACTCGCTCGTAGTCTTTTAGTAAAAATCCATTTAATATTTTAGCAAGGCAAACTCTATCAATATAGGATATAGAGGAAACTATGCCAAAATCAATCATTACGATATCACATTTTTTTGTTACAAATAAATTTCCAGGGTGAAAATCTGCATGAAAAAAACCATCTTCATAAACCTGCTGTAAATAAATTTCTATAAGATTTTTACAGATTAAATTAATATCTAAATGTGCTTTGGTTATTTCTTTAACATTTGAAAGAGCTATGCCTTCCACAAACTCTGTTACAAGCAGATTGTATTTTGTGTATTTATTAAATATACGAGGGGTTTTTGCCTTGGGGTAAATTTTTACCATATTTGCCTTAATTTTCATTAAATTTTCCGCTTCATTTCTAAAATCAATTTCACTTAAAAGGCTTTCTTCAATATTCTTCACAACAGCTCTCAACTTTAAGCGTTTAAAAAACTTTATAAATTCAAGTATATATGAAAAATTTTTTAATAAAAATAAGTCCGCTTTTATAAGCCTTTGTGCATTACTTCTAAGAATTTTTATTGCCACTCTCTCACCAGTTTGAAGAAAGCCCTCAAAAACGCATGCAATTGAGCCACTGGCGATTGATTTCTTGTTTTGAAATACGAAATCATCATAAAACTCTCCTAATTCTTTTTTTAAGTTGATTTTACTAGGTGAAACTTTATCTTGCAAATTACTACAAGCTTCTATCGTCTCCTTACTGAACAAGTATGGTTTTAGGGAGATAGATTGACCAAGTTTAATGAAAACAGGTCCACATAATTCAATAGCTTTGACTAATCTTTTTGAATAACTTCTCTTAAATGGAAATAAAATAATGAGATAAAAAATTAGCACCGATGGTATATAAAATAATCTAAAAATAGAAATCAAAAGGCTTTTCATTTTTTTACGCAAAGTGTATTATTTTTTTAATACATATTTTATTTGTTGACAAGAGAAATTATGCTTTATATAAAAGTTTTAATGGTCAACTTTTAAAAATATATGTTCCTTATACAAAAGTTAAACAAAATAAGTCTTTCTAGGCAAATTTTATTTTGCCTATTTGCTGGATTAATCCTAGGATTAGTTTTCGGGTCAAAAGTTGCTTTCTTAAAAATATTTGGAGATATATTTATAAAATTAATTAAAATGGTTATTGTGCCTTTAACTTTTGTTCTTATTACTGATGTATTTATGAATATGTCAAATGTAGGTAAGATAGGTAAAATAGCACTAAAATGTATGTTAATTTACATTTTAACAACTGTATTCTCTACTGCCTTTGGTATTTTTATAGCAGAATTAGTAAAACCAGGCTTAGGTGTTGTTTTAACACCAGATTTTTTTGCAACTTCAGGATACACAGCTCCAAAAGTGCAAGCTGTTAGCTTTACAAATATTATTGTAGGAATTTTTCCTTCTAATATAGTTCAATCTTTTTACAACTCTGACATACTTCAAATTCTTATCTTTGCTAGTTTCTTCGGTCTTGCAATCAACAAAGTAAGTAATGAAAGTGCGGCCGTTTCAATATTTATCAAATCATTAACTGCCGTTGTAATGAAAATAATTGATATGGTTATAAAACTTACACCAATTGGCGTGCTTGGTATTGTAGCTTACATAACAGGAACTCAAAGCCTTACAACCATACTTTCTCTAGGGTGGCATTTTATGGTTATATATGGCTCTATTTTGTTTGTAATGTATATATTTTATGGCTTAATTTTGGCATTTTTTGGCTTAAACCCGTTTAAATTCTTCAAAAAAGCTTTTCAGGTGCAGTATTTCACATTTTTAACCGCCTCCTCCGCTGCTTCAATTCCGCTTTCTAAAATTACATGCGAAAGAAAGCTCGGTGTTTCTCACGAAACTGCAAGTTTTGCAATACCTTTAGGAGCTTCCTTTAACATGAACGGAACGGCTCTTCACCTAGGTGCAACTTCTGTTTTTCTAGCTCAAGTTTTTGGAGCTAGTCTTGGAATTTTTGATTATGTGCAAATTATAGTTTTAGCTATGATTTTAACATTAGGAATTGCAGGAATACCGGGTGCCAGCCTCGTTGCAATGCCTATGATACTTTCTGCAATTGGTGTTCCAGTTGAGTATGTTGCCGTATATATTGGTATAGATAGATTTTTAGATATGGCAAGAAGCTCCTTAAATGTAACAGGAGATATACTGACCGCTGCAATAGTTGATAAAACATCTGGAGATTTACAAAAAGAAGTTTATAATAATAAAGAAAATCTAGATGTGTTTGAAGTGCAAAAAGAACAAGAAAGAGAAAATAGTTGACAAAAACAATATGTTATTTTAAGCTCTAACAGTAATTAATTATTTCTTGTATGAAAGCTGTTGGAATTTATAAATATTTACCAATAAATGAGCCTGAAAGTTTCATTGAAGCAACCCTACCAAAACCTAAAGCATCTGGCAATAAAATAGTAGTTCAGGTTCAGTCTGTGGGAGTTAATCCTGTAGATACAAAAATCCGCTCTCCAAAAGCTAAAGTTGAAGAAAATTTAAGAGTATTAGGATGGGATGTTTATGGTATTGTCTCCGAGATTTCTCCTGAGGCAAAAAAATTCAAGGTAGGGGATAGAGTTTTCTACTCTCCCAATGTATTGGGCGTTGGTGCAAATAGTGAATATCATTTAGTAGATGAAAGAATTGTTGCAAAAGCTCCAGCAAAATTAAGTGAAGATAGTATTGCGGGCCTTCCGCTTGTTTCTTTAACGGCGTTTGAAAGTTTGTTTGATAGAATGAATATCAAAAAAGGTAAATCTATTTTGATAATTGGAGGTGCTGGAGGGGTAGGTTCAATTGCTATTCAACTTGCAAAATGGGCTGGATTAACTGTAATTGCAACATCTTCTCGTTCCGCTAGTGAGGAGTGGTGTAAAAAGCTGGGAGCAGATTTTATTATTAACCATAATCAAGATTTTGCCCCCCAGATTAAAACTTTTGGTTTGCAATATGTAGATTATATTCTATGCTTAAATAGCACGGAAAAACACTGGAAGCAGATGGCGGAAGTTATAGTACCAGAAGGGCATATAAACTCCATTGTTGAAACAAGCACGGATATAAACCTAAATGCCATTAAGGGTAAATCTGTAACTTTTAGCTGGGAATTTATGAGTACAAGGCAAATTCATAACCAAAATGTTGAAAGACAGGGTGAGATAATGGAAAAAATTGCAAATCTTATAGATAATGGAATTTTAAAGGATATTACAACTCAAAAACTAAGCCCAATAAACGCACAAAACTTAAAAAAGGCTCATAGTATGCTTGAAGCAGGAGACATGATAGGTAAGATAACGGTCAGCGGATGGTGAAAATATTTTCCATAATTACCCTACAAAAAACAAATAAGACATCAAAACTTAATTACAAAAGGTCATTTTTTGTAATAATTAAGCTTAGCGAAGCTTAGACCTAATAGAAAGCTTTTCGCAAATTGCCATATAAGTTGTTGGGTTTTTCTTGAATAGGTATTTCAAGAAGGAGTTTCTTTGAGCAATAAGAATTAATAATCCTCTTTTTGCGGCAAAATCCTTCTTATGAATTTTTAA
>JBIKUA010000052.1:0-5689 GCA_044347825.1 Candidatus Deianiraeaceae bacterium
TTCAATTTTAAAGACTTCATTTTTGAAATTTCTTCAACTGCTAAAATTCCAATTGACTTCACTCTTGAAATATTCAATAATATTGAAGACAAAGAAATGATTAAAAATAACCCAAGGCAAGCAAAGGCAGAAATTATAGAAATTATAAAGCAAAATTTAGTAGAAAGCATTAAAACAACAATTGAATACAATGTAATTGAAGGGGAAATTACAAGCAATGCACAAACAAGCTACAAAGCAAGTGAAATTGGTAAAACAACGGAAAGCTACCCAAACCCCTTCCACTTACAAGAAAAATGGATTTTTGAAGAAATAATTGCTTTTGATAGTGTAATTGAAAAAGAAATTATTTGTGAGGCAAAAAATAAAGAAATTGAAATTTTTGCTAAAATGCCAAAACTTAAAATCACAACTCCATTAGGAACTTACAGCCCTGATTTTTGCTATACAATTAAAACGGAAGAAGGGAAGAAAATAATTTTAATAGTGGAAGCAAAAGGTTATGATACCGAAACAGACATTCCAAAAGATGAAAGTAATAAAATTGCATTTGCGGAAAAGTTTTTTGAAAAGTTAAATAAAGGCACGCAAAATGTTAATATTCATTACAAAAAAAGAATAAACAAACAGGAGTTATCACAAATTATAAGTGAAATAATTAAATAAATTTATGGCAACAAAAGAAGAAATGCAAAAAGCAGGCTTTCAAATTTTGGAAGAAGGCGAAAATAAACTGGAAGCTTTTTTAAGGGCAAATCACCCGTCCGTTTTTAAAGATGGAAGCCTTGATGTAGACGAACTTAAAAAAATCTTAAACCTTGAAATAACAACAAGAGCAAGGGGATATGGGCTTAATTTTGTAGGCAAAACTTTTGCAAACACGAAGTATAATCAGGAAACAGCAATGGAGCTAAAAATAAACGAAGAACTTAGCAAAAATTTTGATGAAACCAAAAATATGGTTATAAAAGGGGATAACCTAGACGCCCTAAAAATTTTAAAGCAGAACTATCAAGGCAAAATTAAGTGTATTTATATAGACCCTCCCTACAACACAAAAAACGATAACTTCATTTATAACGATAACTTCAAAGAAACAGAGGCGGAGCTTTTACAGGTTTTTACACAAGAAGAAATTGAAAGAATGGAAGGAGCTTTTAAAACGGCGAAGTCTCATTCTGGTTGGCTTTCTTTTATTTATCCTCGTTTAAAATTAGCAAGGGATTTATTAACGGAAGACGGAGTGATTTTTGTGAGTATAGACGATAACGAGCAGGCAAATTTAAAGCTTTTGATGGATGAGATTTTTGGTGAGGAGAATTTTATTGGTATTTTTCCAAGGATTACAAAAAAAGGCGGTAAATCCAGTGATTATTTTGCACAAAATCATGACTATGTTTTAGTTTTTGTTAAAGATATTGATCAATCAGAATTTTTTAGACCATATCACAATGACGAAGATTTTAAAAATCAAGATGAGTATTTTGAAGAGAGAGGGTTTTATAAATTAAATCAAACACTTGATTACGACTCCTTAGGTTATGTTAAAAGCTTAGATTATCCTATAGAAATTAATGGTAAAATCTATTATGCTGGAGGTGATTATGAAAAATACCAACAAAGACAACTTGGCAATCACGGTCGTGCGGACTGGGGATGGAGATGGAGTAAAGATTTATTTGAGTTTGGAATGAAAAATGGTTTTGTAGTTTTGAAAGAAACACGAAATGGGTCGAGAATATATACAAAAACTTATCAAAAAGCGACTATAAAAAAAGAAAATGGTTCTTATAACATAATTTACGAAGATAGAACAAAAGCTTTATCAACTCTTGCTTTTATTAATGAATTTTCAAATGATAATGCAAAACAAGATATAGTAGAACTTTTAGGTAAGGGTATCTTTGACTATCCTAAACCAGTAGCCTTAATAAAACATCTTCTTAAAATCTCCACCAAACCAAATGATATTATTTTAGATTTCTTTGCAGGTAGTGGTACAACGGGGCAAGCGGTAATGGAGCTTAACTTTGAAGAAATGCAGAAAAAAGAAGGGGAGGAAGCAGGAGGTAGAAAGTTCATCTTAGTGCAACTTGACGAGAAAATAGATGAGAAAAAAGAAGCCTACAAATTTTGCATAGAAAACAACCTAGAACCTGTTATTTCCAGCATTACAATTGAAAGGCTAAAAAGAGCAGGAGGCAAATATAATTCAGTTGACACAGGCTTTAAAGTTTTTGATTTAATTAAAAAAACATTTTTAAAAGAAGAGGAAAATCAACTTTCAATCCACTTTAATGAAAATGATGATTTAAGCAGAGTTTATAATATGGTTGTTAAATCTAACTTTTGTATAAACTCTAAAATTAATGTAATAATTGAAGGCTTTATTTACAAACTAGAAGAGGAGGAAGTTTATTATATAATAAATGCAAAAGATTATGACGCAGAAAAAAACAAGGAAAAAGTGAAGGAGGTGTTTCAAATTGCAAGCAAGATTTATGTTGAAGGATGGACGGCATCAATCAACACAACACTTCAGCAGTATAAAGGAAATGAAAAGGTGAAAATTGTTTATTAATTCTCACTTTTCAAGCATAAACCTTTTTAAAATTCCAGCCCTTTCGTGCTCTGGTCTTGTGCCGTAACTTGCAATTATTGTGCCTACATCTAATGTATGCCCTTCTTCTTGCTCTTTAGAAGAAACACGGGCGAATATTACTGCTTTCATAAAATTATATTTTTAAAATCATCAGAATCTTCTAATAATATACCGAAGGGTTTATCGGTGAGCTTTTGAAAATCATTACCTGTTTTTCCTTTGCAGTAATCTATTTTATCTTCTTGACATACTGCAAAAAATATACATTCAGCACCATTATGTTGTGTCTTTATTTTTTTAAGTTTTTTGCAATCTTCCTTATATCCTCTTTTGGTATAATTGTCGTGTCCTCTTTTTCTAAAAAACTTTATTTCTATTACAGCTTTTAAATTCTCATTTTCTTTCAAATTCTCATACTTTTTATAAACAGCAATATCGCAGGTTTTTTTGTCAAATTTTACTTCAGCTTGCACATAATACCCTTTATCTTCCAAAAATTTATATAAAGCAAATTGTAAGCCTGTCTCGTTATAAAGTATTTCTTGCTTAATTTTTTCATAAAAATCTTTTCTTATTACTTCAATTATTTTTTCATCTTTGTTTGTCATATTTTATAAATTACATCTTTTATTATCAATCTACTCTAAATCAAACCTTTTTAAAATTCCAGCCCTTTCGTGCTCTGGTCTTGTGCCGTAACTTGCAATTATTGTGCCTACATCTAATGTATGCCCTATATTTTGATTAAGAGCGGAAATTAAGTCAGGTGAATTAGGTGAAATTAGAGCCTTTCTAACTATTGCATGCCTAAAGGAGTGAGGCTTAAGGTATGGCAAGTTATTGCTTGTGAAGTTCTTTTTGAATATTTCCCTTATCGTTGTTTGCGATTTAATAAACTCTTTTTCCATAATTAGAATTTGCAAGCCTTCGGGTGTAAAGCTTGGGGTAATTCTAGGAAATAGAGGGTCTTTTTCATTGAAGCCTTTGGTTTTTAAATACTCTTGCCAATTTAAAACATTTTCATAAATATCCTGTGAGTTTCCAATAAAATAAGCCATAATATTCCTTGCAAATTTGGTATTTACAAGATTAGGGTTTTGAACGAAAGCGTAAGCTTCAAATTGCTTAAAGTATTTTATGCTTCCGACTCTTGCACTTTGTAGGGCGGAAATTCTAGGGGTCGTTAAAAGAGAAAGTGAAAGGATTGCTTTATTTCTTTTTTCAATTTCAGTTTTAAAAGGCATTTTCCTTATTGTGTCTAAAATTTCTTCCAATTCATAACTTTCTTGAAAAGTGGTTGCTAAGGCTCTGTTTCTATCGTTTCTTGAAATGTTGAAATATTGAATGTTATCATACTTAATATTTCTATATCCGTTTTGATTAATAAGCCATTCAAAAAAAGCTTTTGTGTGGGAAGTGTAATGTTGCAAATAAGATTTAGAAATACTTTTAACCGTATTCTTATTTGTAATAAGTATGTATAGCATACAGGATAACCAAGAATGCAATTGCAATAATCAAAATACCAATTGCAAAATTGATAAAAGGGGACTGTGTTGCAGAAATTTCTATATAATTTGTAAATTTTATTTTCATAAATATTTTTTAAAATTTAAATGAAAATTAGTTACGATTATTCTATCGTATAAATTCTTGTAATGTGTTAAGTTTATACTAAACATAAAATAAAAAAATTAACAAAGTTTTAAATGTTCAAGCCTCACTTCCAATGCCCTTTTTGAAACTTGAAAAAAGTCACACATAATTTTTCGTTTGTCAAAATAATTTGTTCCTTTTAGCTTTCTCCATTCTTCTTTAAACAATGTTTTTGGCATTAATAATTCACCTGCAAAAAGATTAGCTTGATACTCTATTCTTTTTAAAGCTTTTTCATAATTTTTTATCTCCCTTTTGTGGAGCAGGGCTATCTTTTCTGCAGAATTCTCATAAATTTCTTTATGTAAAATAAAATGCCCTATCTCATGAGCTATTGTAAAATTTAAAAGCCCTAAGTTGCACTCTGTTTCCCCAAAATGTCTTTGATTTAAAAAGATAGTATTACTTGAAAAATCCATTGAGCCAAGAGTTCCCTTACCAAAGTCTTTTTCCAAATCTTCGTAAAGATACTTAAGTTCTAGCATTTCAGCCATAAGTTCAACGGGTGTTTCTTTGTTTTGATAAACTCCTTTTTTGTAAGCAGTTTGCAATATATCAGAAGTTAATTTTTCAATTTTCTCTTCTGTGATGTATGGAATATTTAAAATATCATCTTCTGCCATATTTTATTTTAATGTTTTTAAAAGTTCTTCTATTTTTTCTTTATCAACTTTTCTAAGAAAGCTTGCATAAAGCTTTGGTGCTTCTAAAATTTTGTCTTGAACATCTTTTGAAACCTTGCTTGCCTTAGCAAGAAGCTCGTCTTTATCAAGCCCTAAGAATTCTGCTATTTTGATAATATTTTCTTCTTTTGGAGGGTCATATTCACCCGCCTCCATTTTGCTTACAAATGTTGGGCTTAAGCCAATTTCACTTGCAAACTTTCTAAGTGTTATATTCATTTTTAATCTCGCTTCTTTCACGATTTCACTAAATTTTTTATTACTATTCATAACCTTTAAAAACATTGTTATGTTTATAAAACACTAAACAATATTTGTCAAGCGAAAAATATTAAATTTTATTAATATTTATTTTTGTCAATTTAAAAGAGTATTTATCTGCTAAAAACGGACACAGGGCGGACACAAGAAATTTCAGTTTCATTTTTGTGTAAGTTAGAATTTGAGAAAAGCCTTGATTTTAAAGAAAGAAATCATGGCTCCCCGGGCAAGGATCGAACTTGCGACCAATTGGTTAACAGCCAACTGCTCTACCGCTGAGCTACCGAGGAACATATTTATAATAAAATTAATAATATAGTATTTTTAAAAATGCAAGCAAAAAATCACTTTTTTTGTTATTTTTTTATATCAATTGTTCATTTTCAGATAAAATGAAAATTTATTATAATAAAACAACCAAACACATCGCTTCATACATTTTACTTATTTAAAGGCATAATAAATCTTTTGGAATCTAAAAATAGTT
>JBIKUA010000053.1:0-5659 GCA_044347825.1 Candidatus Deianiraeaceae bacterium
ATGGTAGTGGTTGTTTTGCCAACACCACCTTTTTGGTTCACGACGGCAATAACCCTAAGGTTACCTTTACTTTTTGTTGATGACATGTTAATTTAACACTAGTTATAAGTAAATAAAGTATTATCATAAAAAAATATTCTTGCAAGTGTTTTTTGCAAAATTTATGAAATATAACCCACGATGTCATAATTAAAATAGATTTATATCGTTATTTTTATATTGCAAGTGGTTTTTTTAAAAATTTATATCAAAAACCACAACAAGCAAATGAAATCTTGCATCCAAATATAATTTTAATTTTACGCAACAAAATTTCAATAAATTTTATTTTAAAGCACGAGAGTATATCTTAGTAAATCAGAATTAAACAATGAATGAGTGTAGGCAAGAGTTGGAAAAGAAAAAATTAACAATAATATTTAGGCAAGATAAAATCTCTTGAAAGCGAAGTAAAAAACACCAGCTAGAAGATTAGTTAAAAATATGAAATACTTAATACCTTTAACCATCACGATGAGATTTTAAATAAGATTACATCTAAAATTAACTCTCCAAAGTTTCGTCTCAAAAAATCTGAAAATAAATTATTAAATAAATCAACAGTTATTGATGAGAATTCTAGAGCAAATTCTAATGGTATAATGCTAATGGGATAATGCTAATGGTATAATGCAAGCTCCTGCTTCTAAAGCGAAGATAAAATTTAAAAAAGAACTTGAAAGGGTGTATATCAATAATTCTTTTGTTGCTAAATCTTCAAATCCTTCAAATCCTTCAAACCAATTTCCATTCCATTAACATCAATCACATTTTCAGCGGTAAATCCAATATGAGTTATCACAATATTTT
Organism: Candidatus Deianiraeaceae bacterium; assembly: GCA_044347825.1. Taxonomy (GTDB): domain Bacteria; phylum Pseudomonadota; class Alphaproteobacteria; order Rickettsiales; family Deianiraeaceae; genus CAZFPN01. The sequence continues at coordinate 850 of JBIKUA010000053.1, forward strand.
GCTCCATCGCTTTTGAAGTGAAGGCTTCCCCAAATTCCTTTGGAACGGTGCAGATAAAACGCCCGCTATCCTCACTAAATAGATATTTTATTAAAGAAAGCCCTCCCGTTTTTTCCATCAAATTCAAGGTGAAACCGATGTTTCTTCTCCCCGCTAGTGCCATTTCCGTTAAAGTGCATAAAATGCCTCCATCTAAAACGCTCGCACAAGCCGAAAGGTTGCCCTCTTCAATCATTCCTCTCACAAAATCTGCGTTTGATTTTTCGCTTTCAAGGTTCACTTTAGGGCAAGCTCCACCTGTGATTTTTTCAATCTCATTCGCATAAATTGTGTTGATGATATGCCCCTCTGTTTCCCCTACTACAAAAATAAAGTCCTCCTCTTGCTTTAGCTCGTAAGTGCAAGATTTAATGAAATCCGCCATTACACCCACGCCCCCAATTGCAGGAGTTGGCTTAATGGGGCGGTTTTCCGTTTGATTGTAAAGGGAGACATTTCCAGATACCACAGGATAATCTAACACACGGGAAGCCTCGCTAATTCCCTCAATTGAAGCCACAATTTGCCCCATAATTTCAGGCACTTCAGGGCTTGCAAAGTTAAGGCAGTTTGTAATTGCAAGAGGTTTTGCCCCAACGGCGGAAATATTTCTATAAGTTGAAGCAACCGCATGTTTTGCCCCTTCAAAAGGGTTGGAAAGAACATATCTAGGCGTGCATTTTGTAGTAACCGCAAGCCCTTTACGAGTTTTATACCTCCTTTCTTTTGCCCCTGTTTCGCTTCCTATAAAATCAATTACCGAGCAACCAGATTTCTCCGCCTTTTGCATTAAAATTTGAGACTTAATCAAGTTTTTATCCTCCTTAACAGCAGGAAGAACAACCTCCTTTTCCTCCCCAAAGCCCACAACTCCAGCATTTGCCTGCCCCGGCCTAACGATGGAAAGGTTGGAAACTCCAGTATCATACCTCTCCCAAATAAAGGATTTATCAATCATATCAGGGCTTTTCATCAAGGTTTTTAGCACCTCCATCACTTCGTTATCTTTTTTAGTGATAGAAATTTCTGTTCTATCGTCCGTTTTAACCTCGTAAGGGCGGTTGTAAATTGGAGCCTCCTCGGAAAGTGCATGAATTGGAAGGTTGCACACTATCTCTCCTCGCTCTTTTACTACCATTCTTTTTGTGTCCGTAATTTCACCAATTATAGCATAGCTCAAGCCCCATTTTTGCAAGATTTTTTGTGCTTTTTCCTCCATACCATCGTGAAGTATCATTAGCATTCTTTCTTGACTTTCGGAGAGCATTATCTCGTAAGCATTGGTGTTTTTATCACGAAGTGGCACAAGAGAAACATCAATTTCAATTCCGTTATCTCCTTTGCCCGCCATTTCCGCACAAGAGCAAGTAAGCCCCGCAGCACCCATATCTTGAATTGAAAGCACGCATCCTGCTTCCATCAGCTCCAGAGTTGCCTCAATTAGGAGCTTTTCAACGAAAGGGTCGCCAATTTGCACTGTAGGCTTGTTTGCCTTTGCGTTAGCGTCAAAACTATCAGATGACATAGAAGCTCCGTGAATGCCGTCCTTCCCTGTTTCGCTTCCAAAATAAAGAACCTTTCCTCCCACTTTGTTAGCGGCGGAATAGAAGATTTTATCTGCCTTTGCAAGCCCCACTGCCATAGCATTAGTTAGGTTGTTTGTGTTGTAGCTTGAGTCAAAAGTGCATTCCCCTCCTAGAGTTGGCACTCCTACGCAGTTTCCGTAAAATCCAATACCTGACACAACTCCCTTTAAAAGCTCCTTGGTTTTTGGCAAGGAATAATCTCCAAATCTAAGGGAGTTTAGGGTTGCGATTGGTCTTGCCCCCATGGTGAAAACATCTCTCAAAATTCCTCCAACTCCTGTTGCGGCTCCGTTAAAAGGCTCAATAAAAGAAGGGTGGTTGTGGCTTTCCATCTTAAAAACTAAGGCGTCTCCATCGCCTCCGTCTACTATTCCTGCGTTTTCCCCTGGTCCGCAAATTACCTGCTTGCCTGTTGTGTGCATTTTTTTAAGATGAATTCGGGTGGTTTTATAAGAGCAATGCTCGCTCCACATAGCGGAAAAAACCCCAAGTTCCACGAGGTTTGGCTCCTTGCCTATAAGGGATTTAATTTTGCTGTATTCTTCGCTGTTTATCTTATGTTTTTTAAGGATAGCTTCATCAATTTTAACGGAGTAGTTCATAATTTTACTTTGCATTTGAGGGGTTATAAACTGCTTTTTTATTTTTGTAAAGAGGGGAAGAAAAATATTTCTTGAGTTGTTTTTAATTTGCTTAAAATATCTTTCCTGCTCTTTTCTGCTAATTTTGGTTTGACTTAGAGCCTGTAGACGCATACATCCTCTTGTTTTTGGGCTTATTTACTTGAGTTTGCGGATGTATATACACTACAGCCCCTTCGTCTGCACGCAAAATATATCAAGAAAATTTCTAGGAAAGATAGGTAAGAAAGGATTTTACATCTAATTAAATTAGGTTTTATTTTAAATAAAAAACATTAATAAAAAAACAAGAACAATAACATATTATTTAAAATTATGCTTGACTTTTAGAGTTTTAATTATTAGGAATTATAAAAAAAACGGAAAGGTGTCTGAGTGGTCTAAAGTACACGCTTGGAAAGCGTGCGTGGGGGAAACTTCACCGAGGGTTCGAATCCCTCCCTTTCCGCCATTTTATTTAAAATTCAAGTTCACTTCCTTTAATAGTCTTAAAAGTTTTCATCCTTAAATGCTGATGATTTGAAAATTTAATTTCAGGTGTATCATCTAAAGCTCTCAAACTACCGTAAGTAGGGGAAAGTCTAGTATTTTGCCCCATTCCTCTAGTATTTTGCCCCATTCCTGTTTGAAATTCTTGTCTTTCAAATTCTTGAAAATTCCTCTCCTCCCTTTCCATTACATCAAAAGAAGATTTAAAATTCCAACATCCAAAGAATACTCCTGCCAAAAGCCCACAAGAAGCAATTACCGAAGTAGTAGCTACAACAACGAGGCTAGCTGGCAAAAACAACGCAAGGCATGCAGAGGCAACTCCCCCCACGCAAGCCCCAATTCCAAAACCCCCAACAAACGAGAGAGCACCCACAAATAACGAAGCTATTTTTTTCATATTACAAAAATTTCTTATTATAATTTTTGCAAAATTATCAAAAAGTAACAACGCAGACATTATATATTAAAGTATTAAAAATTGCAATAAATTTTTTACTTTTAAATGCCTTTAAGAGTTTTTCCACAAGCTTTCTTTAACGCATTTTAATATATTAGAGCCTAAAATTTTGCATTTTCAAGCATTTCAAGCATTTCTTGAGCAGATTGATAAAGCACTCCATCTTGCTTTACAAGAAGGCTAAACTCATAATTTGGCATCAATTGAGGGCAAGACTTCAAAATTAAATCTGGGTGCCATTTAGCATAACCCACATCCGCTCCCGTTATGGAAAGCCCTTGCTTTACTATCCCCGTGCAAATATCCCAATTTCCATTAAAAAGCTTAAACCTGCTTTTTATAGCATAATTTTGAAGCTCGGGCTTCATTCCTTGAGCCGTCATATCCTTACCTAAGTTGATAAAATCATACTGGGAAAGCAAAGTCCATGTTATTTTCTCTTCAGGCACATCTACAAGCGGATGATTTTTATTCATACCAATAGCAAAAACGCACTTATAAAAAGGCTTCACAACAATATTTTTTGGCACAATGTTAGAAAAAGCAGGGTAAATTGCAAAATCTACATCTCCAGCACTTAAGGCTTGCAATGCCTCATCGTAATTATAATTATATATATCAAATTCAATATTTGGATTTCTTTTTACCATCTTCTCAAAAAATGGAGGCAAAATATGGGAAAGCATATAAGAATGCCCCGCAATTCTCACCTTATTTTCAAAATCCTCCGCAAGCAAATTTTTAACATTTACAAACAAGCTATCAAGCTCCAAAACAAAACGCTTACACATTTTGTAAAACCTAAGAGCCTCCTTAGTTGGAATAAGTTTTTGATTTTCTCTCCTAAAAAGCTCCACCCCCAAGTCCCTCTCTAAGCTAGAAATTTGCAGGCTAATGCTAGATTGTGCAATATTTAATTTACTGGAGGCCTTAAGCGCGCTACCTTCCTCTATTACCGCACAAAAACCTCTAAGTAGCTGGAGTTTATTTTTTTTGTACCAATATTGCATATCCAAATTTAATTAAAAGCCCATTTATATATAAGGTTATCATATTTTGAAAAGTATTGCAAGAAAAAAGTTGAAAAATTCAACTTTAAATTTAGACTTAAAATTTTTGGATAAAAACCCTTGCAAGGAGTAAAAATTAATTATATGCCTAGGGCTATCTACTAAATTTATTAGATAAGGTGCTTTTTAAAGCTAAGAGATATGCTTAGAAATGGTAGCAAGGGAGGGACTTGAACCCCCGACCTAAGGAGTATGATTCCTCCGCTCTAACCGACTGAGCTACCCTGCCATCCGCAGAATTTATTAAACTAGCTATTTCATTTTGTCAAGGGATTTTTTTAAAAAACCTCACCTCCAAAAAACACCTAATTTTCAAAAAACATCTTGACAATTACCTTTGTGAAATTACCTATAAATAAAAGTAGTCTTCACTTTAAATAACTTAAGCGGAAGGCTGGCATATAAACGGTTAAACAAATTATATGAAGTTTAAAAAAGTGCTTACAGCAAAGCCTAAAAAAAAGAATTATAATGCTACATTAAAACTTGATATGAGTTTTAAGGAAGCTTTAATTAAGACTACTA
>JBIKUA010000054.1:0-5565 GCA_044347825.1 Candidatus Deianiraeaceae bacterium
TTTTAATTTCATCAAGAGGGTAGTCACCTAATTTTGTTGCAAGATAGGGTATTAAATTGGGCTTACTTTTATTATTTTTTTCAAACTCATCTATTTCGTTTTGCAAGTTTTTTACCTCAGTTTTAAACTTTGTATTCGAAGGGTCAATTGCCTTGAAAGTATCTAATTTATTTTTATTTAACAGGTATTTGTATTGAGGTGAAAGTTCTGTTTTTTGAATGATATTTGCAATTGGATTGTTTTTATTTTGTTCGTAAATTTTATTTCCAAGTTCAATTGCACCACGATTAAATGGGTTTATACCTAACCTTACTCTATCTTCAAGACCAAGGAAATTACTAATTCCCATCGCAAGAATACCTTGAGGAATAAATGGAGCAAGAAAGGTTGTGATTACTCTTAATAGACCAGAAGCTAAAAAAGTAAAAGGAAGACCTGAGAAGAATTTTGCAAAAACTATATCAGCTTTTTCAATCTTTTCTTTTAATATTTTTTCTTCCTCTATTTCTCTTTCAATTTCTTCCCTACTTCTTCCATATTGTGCACCAATTTCTATTCTGTCCTGTATTAATTTTTGTCTATATAATTCATTATTTTTGTAAATATTCTGATTGTAATATATATGCTCTAACTTCTTAACATCTTCTTCAGTATTTTTGAGATTTTTCAGATCTAATACTTGCGACATATAATTTTTTGTTGTATTTTAGTAAAGCTATATATAAATATACATTAAAAAAAAATAAAGTCAAATAATATGAACTTAAGTATTGGAGTGACGGGTGATTCCTTGAAGCATAAAGTAAATCTTTTAAAAGAAGAGCTTTTAAATATGAATTTTATAGATTTAGATAAAAATCCGCAAGAAGCAAGTAAAGTTTTTGCCATTTGCGTGCTTGGAGGTGATGGGTTTTTTCTTCACGCTGTGCATAAATTTTTAGTTTATAACAAGCCTTTTTATGGTGTAAATTATGGCACGGTAGGGTTTTTGTTAAATGAAAAAACATCGCCTCAAGAAATACTTACAAAAATACAAACTGCAACCGAAATAAAGTTAAAACTTTTAAAGGCGGAAATTGAAACAAAGTCAGGAAGCTTTAAAAGCCTTGCAATGAATGAGGTTACTTTGTTTCGCACCTCTGGTCAGGTTGCAAAAATTAAAATATTTGTGAACGGAAAATTGAGGCTTCCAGAACTTGCCTCCGATGGAGTTGTGCTTTCCACCGCCTCAGGCTCTACCGCCTACAACTTTTCTCTACACGGCCCCATTTTTTCCCCCGAAGCAAAGGTTTTGTCTCTATGCCCCATAAGCCCTTTTAGACCGAGGCATTTTAGAGGGGTTCTTCTTCCAGAAAACTCTAGTATTCGTTTTGAAGTAATGAGCGTAGAAAAAAGACCCGTACTTGCAACAACAGATTTCAACCATTTTGATGATGTTAAAAGTATGGATGTTCACCTTTCAAATAAGCATTTTGTAACCATTTTATTTGATAGAGAAACTGATTTAAACGAGAAAATAATAGCCGAGCAATTTATCTTGTAGCTTTTTTCTTTTAATACTAACGATTAAACGCCCACCATCTTTCTCGCATCCATTATAGCTTCCCATTCGCTCATTTTAACTTTACCTTCTCCTCCTTCTTCCGTTAAAACTCCAAGCTCAATTGCACTTTCTTTTAAAGTTGTGCCTTTTTTATGAGCATTCTTCGCAATTTTCGCCGCAGTTTCGTAGCCCACAAATGGATTTAAGGCTGTTACAAGCATTAGAGACTGCTCCACAAGTTGCTTAATTCTCTCCTCATTTGCCACAATTCCAACAAGGCAATTATCAACAAAACTCTCAATACCTTCGCTCAAAATATTGATACTTTCAATAATATTCTTAATCATCATCGGTCTAAACACATTAAGCTCAAAATGCCCGCTCATGCCACCAACTGTAAGTGCAACATTATTACCCATTACTTGAGCTGAAATCATTGTTAAAGCCTCACATTGAGTAGGGTTCACCTTTCCAGGCATTATAGAAGAACCGGGTTCATTTTCTGGCAGGCTAATTTCCCCAAGCCCAGAACGCGGGCCAGAAGCTAAAAACCTAATATCATTTGCCATTTTCATTAAAGCAACCGCCAAAGTATTTAAACTTCCGTGAAAGTCCACAAGTTCATCATTGCTTGCAAGTGCCTTAAACTTGTTAAATGCAGTGTAAAATTCCCCTACATAAATCTCTTTTTCTTCCCCACTTCTAGCGTCAATAACAGAAAGTGCATCATCCACAAAGCAACTTTCGGAAAGCTCATCTAGTTGTTCGTCTAGCTCCACAATTCTCTCTGCAAGCTCCTTGCTTCCTGTAATTTCGGTGATTTTAGAGGCAAAATTAGCAGGAAATTCAATATGACAATTAAGCCCCGTTCCAACTGCCGTTCCCCCTTGAGCTAAGCCAAAAACTCCAAGGGACTTTTCGTAAATTGAAGTAATCATATCCCCAATTTGATGGAAATAGCCAGAAAACTCCTGCCCCAAAGTAACAGGTGTTGCGTCTTGCGTGTGAGTTCTACCAATTTTCACGATGTCGCTAAACTCCTCAACCTTCTCAAAAAGTGCGGTTGCAAGCTTAAACAAAGCAGGAAGAAGCTTTTCAAAAGTTGCAAGTGCAGTTGCAATATGCATTGCAGTTGGGAATGTGTCGTTTGAAGATTGCCCTAAATTCACATGGTCGTTTGGGTGCACGGGGCTTTTACCTCCCTTTTTGCCCGTTTCCTTCTCGTTTGCAACGGAGGCGATAACCTCATTTACATTCATATTCGTTTGAGTTCCAGAGCCTGTTTGCCACACAACAAGCGGAAACTCGTTTTCGTAGAACCAGTCAAATTCGCTTAAAATTTTATCCACCGCCCAAATTATTTTATCTGCAATTTCAGGGGAATATTTCTTGTATTCTGTGTCGCTAGGGTATTTCTTCACGATTTCTTTGTTTGTCATCGCTGCTCCTTTTTTAATTAAAAGCATAGCTTTTACAACCTCTTTTGGCATTCTGTGAGTTTGCACGCAAATAGGAAAGTTCTGTATTGACCTTTGAGTTTGAGCCCCGTAATACTTGCCTGCAGGCACTTTAACCTCTCCCATTGTGTCTGTTTCTATTCTAAATTCTGTTGTCATAAAAGTAAAATCATTTACTATAAATTAAAGCTAAAAAAGGGCAAATGTCAACAAGGAATTTTGCTTCAACTTTCCAAAATCGCTTGAAAAAAACAAATTGCTGGTTTATGCAACTAAGATGATTTAAATTTTTGGTATGAGACAAGAGGGGAATGAGGAGAAGCAGGGCTTGAGTGATGAAGAGCAGGTCAATGCTTTTAATGATTTATTGCGTGTATACAGGGTGCAAGTACATGATCTTAATCATTTTGAGAAATTTATAAAAATGTTGGAAGAAGACAAACGGGTACTTAAAGAAGGAATCTTTAAAGAAGCAATCTTTGTAAAATATTTACCAATAATTACAAAGATAAAAACATCATTAATTGAAACCAAAGAAATTTTTGACTTTGAAAATTATGATGACATTGAAAAATTTAAGAAAAAATTTGAAGAACTTTTTGAAGAACTTTGGACGCCTTTACACGATGATTACGAAGCATTAAAAGGTAAAATACAAAAATATATTATTTCAAGAGTAGAGAAATTTCAAAATGAGTATTTTGAAAGTGAAGGTACATTTAAAAGTCTTTTATATTCGCCGCGTAATGATTTTTTCAAAGAATGGAAAACTGCAAAAAATGAAGAACTTTTTAGGGAGGAATATTTGAGGGCATTGGAAAAGTTTAAATTAAATATTTCACAAGAATTTAAAAACGGTAATTTCCGCTACCTTTGTAGTAATAATATAGATTTTATTTTTGAGTATACTTATATTTTTAATCTAGAACCTTTAATAAGACGACATACTGAATTGGATAACAAAAAAAATATATATCTTTTTCATTGGTTTAAGAAATTTTATCTTGAATTTGAGGCAATCGCATTTTTCGCAGAAATTGAGGCTTATGAAAAAAATAATGAGCTAAAGAATGAAATTGAAAAACTGAAAAATCAAGTTGAAACAAAAACAAAGAAGGATTTATCAGATAGATTCGAACCTATTTCACGAAAAGCAAGAATGGAAGATATATATTACACTAGATTAAAATGGAAATGGATTTATGCTTGGCTTAGCATTGCAACTGTAATTTCACTTACTCTTCCGTTGCCAATAGCGAATCCAGTAGAAATTCTCGTTTGGCTTTTAATCCGCCTGCCATTCGTAATTGCGTTTTGGGTGGGGCTTGCCTTTATTTCCAAAAGGCAGAGGGAGGCTCACAACGAATACATCTACTTCACACATCTCTTCCACCTACTAAATGGAATGATTTCAGTATCCGTCAGGTCTAGCGACGAAGCAGTAAGGCAGGAATTTATAAGAGCAGGAATGAGCCATCTTGCCTCCTCCCCTTTAGAAGGGCTTTATGGCAAAAGCGATAAATCTCTAGAAAAGACACTTTCTAAAATTAACTTCAACATCAATAAAAATTTATGAAAAAAGAAAACAACCTAAACACAAAAAAACTAAACATAAACAACCTCTCCCCTAAGGATATAGATAACCTAATAATATCCCTAGAAAGTTTAAGGCTTGCGGGTGCAAATGTGGGGGAGCTTAATAAAGTTATTTCTAACTTACTTTCAACCGAACCTGTAAATATTCCTAAAAAAGAGCAAGATAAAGGGCATTTTCGCTAGATTTAATTACCATAATCAATTCAATTAACTCTCCACCAAAACCGCATTTTAAAAAAAATATAAAATTTTGCTTACAGAAACGCCTCCTATTTTCTATAATCCTCTCAATTAATAATTAAGAATGAAAATTTATATGGCGGTTCAATCAATTAAAATTACATCTAACGGCTTAACAAATGTTTTTAAAACAACAAATTTATACTACAAACCTTTTACCATTTATGGCTCTGCAACGGGCGGTAAAATTCCTACTGGTACAACCTACACAGTTCATACAGCAATTGATGATGTTGGAAGGTTAATACCAGATCCACTTTACACAGATTGCACAGAAGCGCTTCAGGATGTTTTTCACAGATATTGCGGTATTTTTAGCCTTGAAATTAAAAACTTACCAGTTGGTGGGTTTTTAGTTGTGGAGTATAAGATTTTTGATACACCACCTGCAGGTGCTAACTAATTTTTACTTTTATGACATTAATTCTTGGTAACAAATCCCTTTTTTTAAAATTGATGAATTCTGGAGGGGGTGCTAACTCTATCAACTGGGGGCAGATAAAGGGAAATCTAAGCAGTCAAACAGATTTGCAAACTGCCCTTAATGCTAAAGAGAATACTATAACGGCAGGCACGATATCTCAATACTACAGAGGAGACAAAAAATGGATTACGCTAGATAAAACTGCGATAGGTCTTAGCAATGTTGATAATACATCTGATTTAAATAAACCAATATCAACTGCAACACAATCAGCCCTTAACTTAAAAGCTAATACAATTGATGTA
>JBIKUA010000055.1:0-5499 GCA_044347825.1 Candidatus Deianiraeaceae bacterium
ATATTTAAGAAGATGTTACTTTCCAATTTAACTGGATTTTTATTTTACCTCTTTTCCTCAGTTCTAGTGCTTTCCTGCTTCTTTGCCGTTTCTGCTAAGAGATCCGTCCATTCCGTGCTATTTTTAGTGCTTGCTTTTTTTGCTTGTGCTTGGGTTTTTTTAACCACAGGTGCAGAATTCATCGCTATGATGTTAATTATTATTTATGTTGGAGCAATTGCGGTTTTATTCCTCTTTGTTGTGATGATGCTTGAAGAACCAAATGCAGATGTCAAAAATTTTAAAAGAGGTAAGCTTAACTTTTTGTTTAGCTTGGCTATTGGAGGCGTTCTTTTTGCAGAACTTTTTGCAATTTTGCTAACAACAAAAATCGGTGTAGAAGCTATATCTTCAGCTAAAACATTCTCCATACACGATGTTGGAATGGTTCTTTATACTCATTATTTTGCAGAGTTTCAAACCGCAGGCTTGCTATTCTTTACCGCAATGGTAGGGGCAATTATGATTACACTTTTCCCTCAAGATGAAGCCACAAAAACAAAAAGACAAAACTTTTTTACTCAAATTTCAAGAAGGAAGGAAGAGACATTATACCTTGCAAAACCTGAAATTGGTAAAGGCGTGAAAATAGATTAAAAATTATGAAAAAATTTACTTTGATTTTTGCTTTATTATTAAATTTTGCATTTGCAAAAAAATATGATTTAAGTGCCTTTAAAATAGATCTCAACCCAAAAGAGGAGGCAGAATGGAGACCTTCCACAGTTGAAAAATTTGTTGAATTTTGCATTCAAGCTGGAGCCAAAAAAGATGTATGCGAATGCAGGATTGAAGTACATAAAAAAAATTATAAAGAAAACGAATTTTTAAAAATTAGAGCAAAGATCTTTGAAATGTTGGAAAATGGAGAAGATATTTCAAAAAATCAAGAAGTAATGAAGGTTATCCAAAGTGTAAATGTTTGTCAATCCAAATGATTAAAGCAATTGAATGGCACCACAAGCCAAACAGAACTCAAAACGGATTTAGCTTAGAGCCCATAAAAGAACTTCTTTCAATATTAAGCAACCCACAGCAAAAAATCCCCTTTCCTATACATATTGTTGGAACAAACGGAAAAGGCTCAACAACCGCATTTTTAGAGGCAATTTTAAGAGAAGCAGGTTATAAAAGCAATGTCTACACTTCGCCCAACCTCGTTGCCCTTAACGAAAGAATAAAAATTTCAGGCGAGGAAATAGCAGACAATATGCTTTTAAGTGAGATTTCTCAAATCCCTCAAACCGTGAGCTTTTTTGAAGCTTTAACAACCGTTGCATTTAAACTCTTTTCCACCTCAAAAGCAGATTTTTCTCTTATTGAAGCAGGGCTTGGAGGTAGGTTTGACGCAACAAATGTAATAAATTCTAAAGTTTGCGTCTTAACTTCCGTTTCTTTTGACCACACTCATTTACTAGGAAATACAATAGAAAAAATTGCCAAAGAAAAGCTTGCCATAGATAAATCCTGCCCATTTGTAATTGCAAAACAACCATATCAAGAGGTTTATAATTACGCTAAAGATGTCACAAACCCCTTGATTTATGGGGAAGATTATTCTGTTGATGAAGTGCAAAACGGATTTACATACAAATCTAAAAACTGGAATTTAACCCTTCCAAAACCTTCACTTAGAGGTTCTCATCAAATTTTTAATGCAGGCACAGCAATTAGGGTAATTGAGGTTTTAGCCTTTAATTACGGCATTAAAATCCCTCAAGAGGCAATAGAAAGAGGAGTTGCATCCGCAGTTTGGAGGGCGAGGTTTCAACCACTTAAAGGCAAAATGCAAAAAAACTTTCCTCATTTAGAAGTATTTTTAGATGGAGCCCACAACGAAAACGGCGTTAAAATCTGCCTTGAAGAAGCAAAAAAACTTACAAGCCCCGTGCATATAATATGCGGTTTTTTAACTAGAAAAAACCTAGATGACATCATTCCACAATTCAAAGGAATGAATATTCATGTAACAGAAATCCATTCATCTGAGTCTTCAAGAACAAAAGATGAATTATGCGATGCCTTTGCAAAAAATGGAATTGAAATTCTATCATCACATTCTTATTTTTATGAAGCACTTTCCTCAATAAAAAAGCCTGCTAGAGTTGTGATTATGGGGTCTCTTTACCTCGCAGGGGAGGTGCTTGAATGGCAAGAATTATGACAAATGTTAGAATTATAATAACGGCAAGAGCATTGATTTTTAACGAAAAAAACGAGCTTTTGCTTGTTAAAAACGAGGAAAATCAGCCTTGGTTTGCCCCCGGAGGTTGGCTTGATGGATTTGAAAGGCTAGAAGAAACTTGCGTGCGTGAAGTTTATGAGGAAACAGGCTTAACCGTTGAACCAATAAAACTACTTAAAGTTGATTACTACCAATTAACCGCAGAACAAAACATAAAGTGGAAGGAAAATATCAACAAAATAGAGCATTATTTTTTATGCAAAATTAAAAAAGGTAGAATATTGCAAAGTGAAGGCAATAAAAACAATTGGAGCGATGAAGATGCAGGAAATACAGGATTTATCCGCTTTTTTTCACAAGAAGAACTTCAAAAAACAAACATCTCTCCCGCTTGGCTAAAATCAATACATCAAAATTTATGATAGTTCTTGGAATTGAAACCTCGTGCGACGAAACATCAGTTGCAATTTTGGAAGGCAAAAAAATCCTCTCCCTAAAAACATATTCTCAAATAGATTTACATAAAAATTATGGCGGAGTAGTGCCAGAAATCGCGTCTCGTAGCCATTTAGAGCAAATTGAAATTGTAACACAGCAAGCTTTAAACGAAGCAAACATCAGCTTAGAAACAATAGATGTAATTGCGGTAACGGATAGACCAGGGCTAGTTGGCGGGCTTCTCGTGGGCGTTGGGTTTGCCAAAGGGCTTTCTCTTAGCCTAAAAAAACCTATTATTTTCGTGAACCATCTCGAAGGGCATATCTTCACTTGCGGGATTACAGAAGGCGTGGAGGAAAACTTTTTTTGCCTGCTTGTTTCAGGAGGGCATACTCAAATAATTGAGGTGGAAAGTATAAAGAATTACCGTATTATCGGCTCCACAATTGATGATAGCGTGGGTGAAGGGTTTGATAAACTTTCCAAAAATTTAGGGCTTGGATACCCCGGCGGACCAATCGTAGAAAAGCTCGCTTTAAAAGGAGATGAAAACCGATTTAATCTTGGAATTCCGCTTAAAGGAAAGGATAAATTCAATTTTTCTTTTTCTGGTCTCAAAACACATTTTTTAGGACTTGTGGCAAAACATAAAAGCGAGCAGGATGTATATGATATCTGTGCCAGCTTTCAAAAAATCATCACAAAAACCCTTATAGATAGAGTGCAAAATATGATTTACAATTCTAATTTGCAATCTAAAAAAATAGTAATTTGCGGTGGAGTTTCAGCAAATTCTTACATAAAAGAGCATTTTAAACAGGCATTTCCTGATTTTTCCATCCATTACGCACCACTAAAGCTCTGCACGGATAACGCAGTCATGATAGCAAATATAGGTAGAATGCTCGCTTAATTCTCGCTTACAATTTTGCTATATAAAAACTTACTTTCATCAGATAAATTTTGATACGCCCCCAATCTTGCTTCGTTAATGTGTTTCTCTATAAATTTTGCCGTACTTTTTGAAAGATAATTGATAACACTAACAGGAAAACTTTGGGAAGCAGTGGCAACAAACTCTCCGCATAACGCATTTGAAGCCGTTTTTTTATAAGCTTGCATCACATCAAGAAAGTTCTGCACCGCAACCTTCACAAAACTTTGTTTCACCTGCCTGTTTGCATTTTTTAACAGCATATCTTTGCCTTTATTAAAGCCAAATTCCCCAATTTTATTCTCCAACATATCATCCGTAAGAGCGTTTGAAAGCCTAATTTTATTTTTCAATAAAGAGTAAAGTTTATGCTCAAATTTTTGCTTTTCAAGTAAGCACGACTTTTTAGCACTCGGTCGCCCATTTATAGCCTCTAAAAGGGATAAATCTCTATAGCTAAAATAATTCAAGCAATGCAAAACTTCGTGATTTAAAACCTTTCTAACGCTTGTGGAAGGATTTTTAAGAATTATAATTTCAGGTTTTAAGTAGCTCAAATCATACCCAACAAAAGCTCCTCCCTTAGCTATATCATCACTGGAGGGCGTTGTTTTTTCCTCGCATTTTATGGATAGATTTTCATTATTTTCAAAGTCCGTTTTTATTTGGTTTATGTTAATTATACAGAGGGCTAAATCTAATTTTTCTTGCCTAGTCATATCATCAATGCCCCCAATAGTCACGATAATATTCGTATTAATCGCCGTTCTATTCCCCTTAATTAAAAATTCCATGCACGCTTTATCTTCTATATTATTACTAATTAAATCTTTAAAAGCCCTTTCATTTAAAGCAAAAACCTCAAGTATAATTATCAAAAATAGAATAACAAACCTCATAATAGTAGATAAACCTAAAGAAGATTTAAGAGGATTTTTGTAAAATGCAAGCAATAATTAAAAACTTCTACCTAAATAGTTTAAAATTTCTCTCAAAGGGATAAGAGCAAATTCCCTGTTAAAAAGCTCTTTATGAGGAATTGTGAGGCTTGGAGTTTCCATCTCATTTCCTTCGTAAATTAGTATATCGATATCAATTTTTCGTGGAGCCCATCTCTCTCGCTTTTTTCTACCCATTTTCCTTTCAATTTTCTTAATTTTTTTGAAAACAAGGGCAGGGGAGAGGGTTATATCAAATGCAATGGCAGAGTTTATGTAAGAAAGACGCGAAAAAACTTCAGGGCTTCCATCTTTAACTATTGCATTAGATGTATAATTAGAAGCAGAGAATAAAAAGGCGAATTTTGAAAATTCACGCTTTAGTAATATCTTTGCTTGCAATATATTTGATTTTTTATTTCCAAGATTAGAGCCAAGACCGAAAACGGCAAGTGCCACAAATTACATGAAAATTAAAATCATTGCAATAACGAATGCAAAAAGTGCGATGGATTCAGCAAAACCTGCACCAACATATGCATATTTAGACATCTTGCTTTCCGCTTCAGGGTTTCTAGCCACTCCACTTAAAAGAGAAGAGAATATCATCCCGATTGCAATTGCAGCACCAAGCATAGCAACAGCCATTAAACCAATTCCAATGTATGTAAGTTCCATAAAAATAAAATTATTATATGAAACCATTTTAAAAGCTTTTTTTTGCAAAAGTCAAGTATCTTTTATAAAAAAAGTTAAAATAATCTGCTTGACAAATAAAAACCTTTAGTTTATGTAATTCTACCCTGTAAAATGGGGATGTAGCTCAGTTGGTTAGAGCAGGACACTCATAATGTCTTGGTCGCGGGTTCAAGTCCTGCCATCCCCACCATTTTCTGCTTACTAAAATTCCTCAATTAATTCAAATACCGAATTAATATCAAAAAATATGGAAAAAACACAAAATT
>JBIKUA010000057.1:0-5386 GCA_044347825.1 Candidatus Deianiraeaceae bacterium
ATCATTTCCGCACTTTTAATTACTGTTTTACACAAGCTCGAAACAAGCGCATCTTCATGCTCCCCCGTTATACGCAAAAAGTGTTTAACCTCTTTTAATGGCAAGATTTTTTGATAATAATTTTGTAAAATTTTTTCCTTCATTTTTTCTTTTATTTAATATAATGCAGGTGTAATTTATTTTTTTTTACTATGTAAGCAAAAAGAGTTGATTTTTAATAAAAGTTATTAAATAAAGTAAAAACCGGATTATTTTTTTATGAGATACCTACCTTTTAATAAATGGAGAAAATTAGGAATTGGAACTTCAATTTTTTTGATTGCACTTTCTATTATGTTTATAATTATTCGTGGATTTAATTTTTCCACAGATTTCACAGGAGGGGTGGTGATGGAATTTAAACAATCGGGTGAAAGTGTAGAGGTTGCTGAGGTGAGAGACACATTAAAAAATTTGAAAATTCAAGATTATTCCGTTCAAAAAACTGATGATGGAATTACTATAATTCAAATTGGCACGAAGCAAAAAGAGAACTATCTAGGAGCAATAGAAAGGATTAAATCGGTTTTAAACTCTACTTTTACAAAAACGGATATTGAGTTTATCAAAGTTGATTTTGTTTCTCCTAAAATTGGTAAAGAGCTTGCATTTAAAGGCTTTATTGCTGTTTTAGTTTCGCTTGTTGTTGTTTTGCTTTACATTAGTGTAAGGTTTGAACTTGTGTATTCTTTAGGTGCCATTATTGCCCTTATTCACGATATAATACTCACATTTGGGTTTATTTCCGCTCTTTACTTGCCTTTTGATATAAGCACAATTGCGGCTATTTTAACCGTAGTTGGGTATTCTATTAACGATTCCGTAGTGATTTTTGATAGAATTCGTGAAAACTTTAAAACGATGAAGGCAGATAACGCAACCATCATTGAAGCCTCTTTAAATGCTACTTTAACACGAACTTTAATAACATCTTTCACTACATTAATTGCTATACTTTCCATTATTTTGGTTGGAGGAGCAATTTTGCGTCCGTTTGCAATGGTAATATTTTTTGGAATAATAATTGGCACACTTTCCTCAATTTTTATTGCACCAGCATTAATTTTTAAGAGAAAAAAAGATTAAATTTATGATTAAAAGATATATTTTTACTAGCGAAAGCGTTTCTCCAGGGCACCCTGATAAAACCTGCGATGCAGTTTCTGATGCTTTACTTGATTTTGTTTTAACAAAAGATAAGTTTGCAAGATGTGCCTTTGAATGCTTTGCAACTAAGGATAATTTAATAATTGGAGGAGAGACAAAAATTAACGGATACACTCTAACAAAAGAAGATGTTGAAGCGGTAGCAAGAAAAACTCTGCAAGATATAGGGCATAAATCTCAAGGCTTTCACTTTGCAGATGTTAAAATTACTAACCTTATTCACGGGCAATCCCCTGATATTGCAATGGGTGTTGATGAGAGGGATGGAAAGGAGGAAGGAGCGGGAGACCAAGGAATTATGTTTGGTTACGCTTGCACTGAAACAGAAGAATTAATGCCTGCATCAATTTTTTACTCACACAAGATACTGCAAAATATTTGGGCTTCGGGTTTGCTTCAAAAGGGCTTAGGGGTGGATGCTAAAAGTCAAGTTAGCCTTATTTATGAAGATGAGCTTCCTGTTGGTTGCCACTCTGTTACTTTATCTATTCAGCATAAAGAGGATATTTCCTTAGAGCAGGTTAGAGATATGGTAATGCCTGTAATTGAGGCAACTCTCCCTAAAGGTTGGCTTCCTTCAAGAGAGCGAATTTTTATTAATCCTACAGGTAGGTTTGTAATTGGGGGGCCAGTTTCGGACACAGGTCTCACAGGTAGGAAGATAATTGTTGATACTTACGGCGGAGCATCCCCACACGGAGGAGGTGCGTTTAGCGGAAAAGACCCTACAAAAGTTGATAGATCCGCTGCTTATATGGCAAGATACATCGCAAAAAACATCGTTGCGAGTGGTTTTGCTAAAAGATGCACCATTCAATTGAGTTATGTGATAGGAATTGCAAAGCCTATCTCAATTTACATCAACAATCACGGAACGGGAAGCGTAGCAGAAGAAGACCTAATTGCAATGATAAACAAAAAGCTGGACTTAAGCCCAAAAGGCATTAGAACCTACCTTGACTTAAACCGCCCAATTTACCTGCCAACCTCAAGTTTTGGTCATTTTGGAAGGAAGGGATTTAGCTGGGAGGAGGTGAATTTATTTTAAATGCGTAGTGATTTATTACTTTGAAGTGCTTCTTCAAACTTAGGTTTTTTATCTTCAATGTATTTTGCATTAAATTTTGTTAAGTTGTTAGCTTGTGATAAAAAATCGTTCTGCTGGCTTTTTGTGTGGTCTTCCTTTATTTGCTTTACGCTTTCGCTTGAAAAGTAAATAATATCACCTATTTTTACTCCTGCTAAAAATGTGTCTTTATTAAGTTTGTAAAAATAATACTCTTTACCGCCTTTCTCAGTTTTTCTGAATGGAGCATTTTGTGATGAAAACATCTTTCCAGCGGTTTCCTTACTTGACATTTTTTCTATCATTTGTGTTATATTTTGAGAGTTTAAATCTGATTTATTGATAACTATATTAGCTCCATCAACCGTTTTATTGTATTTTACATAATTTTGAGGAGCAATGGAATTTTGTTTCTCTAGTGTTTTTAAATGTTGAGAAATCATATTATCCATGCTTCTCCCTGTATTCTCTCTAAATACATTTATAATATTGGATGATGTATTTGCTTCTTCCTTCTCAAATTGAAGTTTTTCTTTTTTATCTTTACTTTCTTGAATATTTTGTTTTAATTTCTCGCTATCCTCTTTTAATATAAATCGCTTTATGTTTTTCTTTAAACAATCAAGCAAAAGGTTTTTTGATATATCATAAAACAATGCTTCTTCTATAGTATCTTGATTTAATAGATTTCCCAATTTTATAGAACCCCAAGTTTCTGCAATATAATCTATTACTTCTTGTTTTTCCTTTTTGGAAAGCTCTTGCCATTTGGACCCTACCTCTAAAGATTGTTCTAATGCTAGAGATGAGTTGGCATCTATTAAGTTAAAAAAAATCTTATTTAATATTTTAATCTCTTCATCTGTGAATAATTCAGTGGCTTTTTTATATACGCTAAGTAAGTTAAAATTGCTGTATTTCGCTTCGTATAATATTTCAAGTTTTCTATTATTTTGAGTTTCTTTACTGAAAATTTCTTGTTGATATACTAGAACTTCAAAAATATCTTTAAGATCGTTGTAATCTGAATGATTTTTACTTCGTGAGGTATAAGAGTGTAAAAATTGCTCTAAAATACCAATTATATCAAAAGTGAACTCCCTTTCATAGTTTTGTGTAAAAATTTTATTATTATTCAAATCATAGATATTAATATTTTGCAAATTTGTTAAAAAATCAAAAAAATCTTTATTTTCTAATTCTTTGGAAGTGTAAAAAAAGAAAAAGAAAACATTGTATATTTTTTGCTTTGTATCAAAGAATTTTTTTGTTTTTGGATTTTGAGTTTTTGGATTTTGATATTCAAGTATTGCATCAATTAATTCATTATAAAAATCCTGCTTTTTTCCATTAGAAGTTGCCAATTTTTTTAACCATGCTTTAGATTGTGAAGTGCTTAAAAAATCAGTAACATCGGAGTGGCATTTTTTAAGTGTATTGTTTATTATAGTTCGGTTCTTAAGATTATCTTTTATATCATTATTATCCAGCCCAACACTAGAGAGAATATCTAATACTTTATTTTCTTTTACAATTTGATTGAGTGTAAATTTTAACATTCTTTTAATTTTCTGCCGTGCGGTTTCTAATAATTTTTCATCTTCCGATTTGCTATGATTGAGATTTGGATTTGTTTTCCATGATTCTGTAAAATCTTGTAGCATTTTATCAAAGTTTGTATCATAATCTGCCCCACTTTTATTTTTGTTAAGATTGTTAGGTTTTTTATCTTTGTGCATAATCAGTATTAAAGTTAAAACAAGTATTCTTATTTATAACTAATTCTTAATACATTTTCAAGATTTTTATTTTATTGTATTTATACCTAATTCTTGGTGAATTTCAATTATTTTGCCGTGTTCTATGAATTTATCTGGTATGATTTTTGCTTTAAAGTTATCTGTGGTGATTTTATATCTGTGAAGTAGTTCTAGTATAGAAGAATACACCCCTCCAATGCTTCCATCTTCTAGCAAAATAACCTCTTTGTGATTGGCAAAAATTTGCAAAATTAATGCTTCATCAAGAGGTTTTAAAAATCTCAAATCAACAACCGTTGCATCTTGATTTTGCATTGCGTATTTAACCGTTGTTCCAAAACTTAAAACTGCCTTGTTTAAGCCTTTTTGCAAAATTCTCCCTTTTCCAAATTCAAATTCATCATCAGGGGAAAAATCCGCAACAGCTTCCCCACGAGGAAAGCGTATCGCAAGTGCCATTTCATCAAAAGTGAGGCTAAATTCAATAGCTTTTTCAAGCTCTTCTTTTGAGGAAGGGCTACAAATTGCAATATTTGGCAAAATTCTAAGAAACGCAACATCAAAAACGCCGTTGTGAGTTGCTCCATCTTCGCCCACAATTCCTGCCCTATCAATCATAAATCTCACAGGAAGTTTTTGAAGCAAAACATCGTGAATTATGCTATCGTAAGCTCTTTGCAAGAATGTAGAGTAAATAAAGCAATATGGCTTTTTACCCACTCTCGCAAGCCCTCCTGCAAAGGTTACTGCGTGTTGCTCTGCAATTCCCACATCAAAGAAGCGTTCTTTAAAAGCGGAGGCAAAGTTAGAAAGTTCGCTTCCCGCCTCCATTGCAGGAGTTATTGCAAAAATATCTGCATCTTTGCTTGCAAGTTCGCACAATTTTGAGCTTGCAGTTAGGCTAAAACTTGTGATTTTTTTCTTTTGTTGTAAGCCTGTTTCTACATCAAAAGGTGAAACTCCGTGAAATTTATCGGGTGAACTTTCTGCAGGATTATACCCATACCCTTTTTGCGTTTTTATGTGAAGAATAACAGGTTTTTTGCTTTCCGCTGTTTTTTTGAAATGCTCTAATATTTTAACTAAATTAATAACATCGTGACCTTGATATGCTCCGTGATAGGAAATTCCTAAACTTTCAAAGAAGTTTTCCCCTTCTAACATCACCTTTAAGCCTCTTTCTGCTACCTTCATTGCTTTTAAAACACCTTCAGGTAAGATTTTTTTACTTAAATCCTTTACTTCAAGCATTTCTTTTGAGTTTGCAAGACGAGGTAGATACCTACTAATTGCACCCGTAGGAGGTGAAATAGACATATCGTTATCGTTTAAAATAATAATCATTTTGCCCTCA
>JBIKUA010000058.1:0-5305 GCA_044347825.1 Candidatus Deianiraeaceae bacterium
TGGAGGCGATGGATGCTGTAATAAAATTCACAAAAAGCCAAGTAAAACGAGCTTTTGCAAGCCCTACAACTCCTTCTCTCTTCGCCTCAAAAACCCCTGCCGTCATTAAAAGGCTTTTTTCTGTCTTTTCTTTAATTAAATTTGCTATATCATTTAACTCCAAAACCCCAACCATCTTAGAATTGACATCAAGCACTGGTATAATTTGCAAATTATACTCAATAAAGCTTTCTGCTGTTTCTGATATATCCTCGTAAGTGTTCACAAAATGCTTAATCTCGTGAAGATGTTTGCTAACTATATCATCTTGTTTTGCTTTTAGTAAATCTAGAATTGAAACAGTCCCTATAACTCTACCTTCCCTATTTTTCACAAACAAATTAATATTTTTCAACTCAAGTTCAACTGATTTTATATTTTTATACAAATATTCCGTTGCTTGTTTTATTGTAAATGTCTCTGAAATGCTAAGAAAGTCAGTATTCATATTTCTCCCTACGCTATCTTTTGGGTAGGAAAGAAGTTGCTTGATTTTAATTCGTTTTTTATATTGAACGAAGTCTATTAATTCTTTTTTTTGCTCTTTAGGAAAGGTATCTAAAACATCTACTGCATCATTAACGCTTAAGAGTGATATCATTTTACCAAATACTTCTTTGCCTACTATATCTGGGAAGTCAAGCAATATTGCCTTATCTAAATAAGTTAAAATTTCTGCATCAATATCATTTGAAACAATAGAAATAAATTGTGTTCTTTGTTTGTATTTTAATTCACTTACAATATACGCCTGCTCAACGGCGTGTAGACTTAAAAAGCTTAATTTTATATCATATTTTATAGCTTCGTCAGCTTGTAGTTCATCATCTTCTAAGAATGAAGATATTCGGTTAAATAGTTCCTCAAAGTGTTTATCCTGCAACATTGTATAAAATTGTTTTATTTTTTAATTTATCCACTAGAATCCATTCTACTACAGCTCCCATTTTATCGATTAAAGGTAATTTTTATGATGGGTCTTTTTGTGAAGCGGAACCAAGGTTTATCTTTTCCGATGAGTCTTGTTGTGGTGATGGGTCTTTTTGTGAAGCGGAACCAAGGCTGACCTTTTCCGATGAGTCTTGTTGTGATGCAGAACCAAGGTTGACCTTTTCCGATGAAGATGAATCTTGTTTTTCTCCCCCTCCTCCCATTTCGCTACCTCGCTGTAAAACAGATTCTTGAGCACTTTTCATCTGATCGAATCCTCTCATTCCTGCCTCAGTAGCTTGCTTCATAGTAGGGGCGGTTACTAAACCAGAAAGAGATACACCGCTTATAGAGTCTATAACACCTTCTAAACTTTCAAAAATAGTACCTAATATGTAATTTATTATACAACAAAAAAATACTATAACAAAGAAGAGTAAGCCAAGATCTAACCTATAAGGTATGTAAATATCTATCAGTTCTAAGAAATTAGGTATTGGCAAAGATATTACACTAAAAGAACCATAAAGCCAAGCCATCACACATACTAATGGAGTATCAAATTTAGTTATTCCATCTCCTCCGTGACATTTAGGGTTAGGTTCTGCACCTTCTACAGCGTTTGGATTTCTAAATGCCTGAGTTAAAGTTACTTCTAATTCTTTAGCTATAGACATTAAAGTCCCAGATACCGCAGTACCTAATGGACCTAGTATGGGAGCAAGAGCCAAGGCCTCTCCACTTAAACCTAAACTTGCGCCCCCTTGATTACCACCTACACTTTCATTATTTGGTTTAAATGTATAAGAAATTGAACCGTCTGGATTGTTAAAACTAACTGAACCATTTCCAAAACTTTGTTTTATTTCTGCTATTCTGTTATTAATAGCTTGCTCAGTCCGTCCTTTTGCTCTAAGACGCTTTGCATAGCTATCATAATTAATAGAAATTGTGCCTGGAGCAGGAGCCGCAAATACTCTTGGGGGCAGAAATAACTCATTGCCATCAGGGTTAGCTCCATAATATACTCTATCTGTTATAGATAAAATTATACCTATAAAAGCAAATAGAACAACTGGATGTACGCACAAACCTATAACTTTATTCAACCATTTATCAAACATATTTTTCGTTGATTGAAATAAAACCATTGGCACTATAATTGGAGAAGCGTAAATTAATATTGTTAACATTATGATAGATAATATATAAAAATTACAAACCCTTAATACAATAGTAAATAACTGAAAAACTAAAGTTAAAACTAGAGAAAATAGGAAGGAACCAACTTGGTGCGCAAAGAAGAATGTTATACCCATAGGAACTAAAATTGGAAATTTTACACCTGCAAACCAACCTATGTAATTAGCTATTTTACAATCTAAAGAATCAAAAATTGCTATATACCCCTTACCATCTGGATAAGGCGTGCTTCCTATACCTGTAAAAATACACCCATCTCCAACGGTATTTGCTCCAGCTTCAATCAATATAGCTCCTAAAGTTGTGGAAATGGAACGCAAAGCTAGGAAGAAAAAATCTTTCCAAGCATCTCCTATTGCAAAATAAAATACGAGAATAAACTTGAGTATAAACATTAAAATTTCTTGTTTTGGCTTTTCTTTAAACATTTGTCCTGTAGCCACCAAATAACCATTAAATGCTATATAAAGTATCAAAACTAAAATAACCATTGGCTTAACAACAGCTTGAAACTGTTGAAATATGGTCATTTTACTTCTCGGATCTGGCTTAATAAAAAGATTTGTTAAAGTGCCATCTAAACATTCTATCACTCTAGAGCTTAAAGGTCTTATATATTTTGAGGAAAGTTTTGAAACTGGCTTTTCACCATCTGTTGGGGTTATAAGAACGCATGCGGGATCCATATAAGAAGCAGAAAAATATTCGCCATCGTTGGTATTTGCGAAAACAGTCTTAAAAAAAGTTCCAAATAAAAGCAACAAAACAACAAATCTCACGCCCTTAAAAATAAATAATAATTACATCTTTAAAGCAATAAATTTAAAATGCAAGGTTTTTAGTAAATTTTATTAAAAATCTTCTTCAATAGTGATGCTTTCTATAAAATTATGTGTATTAAATTTTGTAATAGCAATTCTAAAACTGGAAGTTTTTTCATTATTTTGCAATAATTTTGCTGTTTCAAATATTACATCTTCAATTAAGTCAAAATTTTTACCTTCAAAGTGTGATTTTATTTTACGAACAATTGTATCGTAATTCAAAAAATCATTTAAGTTATTTACATTGCTTAATTTTGGAGTTTTAACTTCAATAATAATGTTAAAATGAACTTTGGTTAGGTTTTGCTTCTCGTAATTGTATATACCAAGAAACATAAAAACTTCAAGGTTTTTAATAATTAGTTTCATCAAATTACTTTAAATTCCACAGGCTCTATTTTGTATGATAAAAAATATTCTTTTGCAAGGTTTTTTTTAGAAGATGTAAAAACATATGGTAGAGTTTTGATAATTTTAAATGGAAGTTTAGGAAGAATAGTGTGTGATTTTTCTCCAATTTTAAACCTAAAATCCCAAATTGTATTTTCTATATCATTTTTAATTTTGTCGTATTCTTTGATAAAAAAAATTTTCTCTTTGTGGTAAAAAATCTCCATTCCGCCCAAAGTAAAACTATGAAATTTTTGCAAAAATAATACTGCATTTTCAAGCTCACGAGTTCGCACTTGACATTTTTCATTTAAGTAAAATATCATTTGCTTTAAACAAAACTTAATTTCATCCGCTGAAAGTGATGGGAAATCCTCTTTTTTAAGTGAAAAAAACCCAAATTGTGCATCAAAAGTCACAATGGTATCAAAAATTTTTTTTAATCTTGATTTTATAATACTTTCCGCCTCAATAAGTGCTTTAAATGTGGTTAAGAACTGGCTATTTCCAACTTCAAAAAACGAAAGGTTCTTTCTTATGCGATTGCGTTTAAAAGTATCTTCAAAATTAGTTTCATCTTGAACGAAGAAAATCTGATTTTTATTTGCAAAATCAAGAATTTCCTTTTTTGTATTTTGCACCAAAGGTCTAATAATTTTCAAAAAATTTCCTTTATATCTATAATCTTTTTCCATTTTCAAGGAAGTTAAGCCAAACAAACCAGAACCCATTCCCAGTTTTAAAAAAAAGTTCTCCTCCACATCTCCCAAGTGATGACCTAAAAAAACTGCTTCTATATTATTGTTTATCGCATAATCAAAAATTAAGTTTTGCCTTGCTTTTCTGCCTTCTTCCTCCACTCTTGTTTTAATAAAATCATGCTTCCATTCTAAAATTTCAACAACATCAAAATTTTTGCTTTTTAAATACTGTTTAACTTCATTGGCTTCATTTGTAGAATTCTCTCTTAAATTGTGATTAACAATTAGAATATGTATTTTCGTGTTTGATAAATCTCTTTGTAAAAGATGAGCTAAAACCATACTATCAACCCCTCCAGAACAAGCGCAAATAATTGTTTTTAGGTTAGTAAATTGGCTTAAATTCATAGTTTTTAGGTTTTATAAATATTTTTTTAAAAAAAAGCAAGAAATTTCTTGACAAACTAATATATTACTTTAAAAGCTATACTATAAAAGTAATTTTTATGATTGGTATGGATGGCTTACTTTCTATTGGAGAAGTGGCAAAAAAAGTTGGTGTTGCGTCACATACTATTCGTTTTTGGACTGAGGAATTTGCGGAATACATACCGTTTGAAGTGGGAAAGGGAGAGAGAAGATACTACCCTGAAAACGCTCTTAAAATATTTGAAAAAATAAATCATTTAATTCATAATGAAGGTGTTAAAATTCGCATTATTAAAGAAAAAAAGCTACTTCTTAACCCTACTTCAAATTCAAAATTGACAGATTTAAAAAATATGCTTGAAGAAGTGTTAGAAAGATTAAATCAAATTTAGAGAAAATCTACCATCACGATGCTTTTGCACTTTATCTAAAAGCTCTAACTCTGTAATTGCAACCTGCACACTCGCAATATCTTCGCAAGTTTGAACAGATATTTCATCCATTGAAACTGGGTTTGAGCCGAGAATATCTAAAATTTTCGTAGTTAGACCTTCTTGTTTTTGAATTGTCAATACTGGCTTTAAATCTTGCAGTAAATCCAAATTCTTGGGTTTAAATGTATAAATTTTTTCACGCTTGTTTATGTGATATCCTATCATATCTGTTATATCATCAATTGAAGTTGTAAAAATAGCATTACCATACTTTATTAAGTGATTACCTCCCTCAAACCTTACATCCGTGGGATGACCCGGAATAGCAAAAAGATCTTTTTCTTGCTCTAAGGCT
>JBIKUA010000059.1:0-5265 GCA_044347825.1 Candidatus Deianiraeaceae bacterium
AACTGATGTGCCGAACTTGTTTGTTCTTCCTGCAAATGTGGACTTAAGCGCTGCGGAAATTGAGCTAGACCAAATTGAAGAAAGAGAATTTATTTTGAAGCAACATATTGATACAGTTGCGGATAAATACGATTATTGCTTGATAGACTGCCCTCCTTCCCTTGGGCTTTTAACCGTTAATGCCCTTGCAACTGCAAACTCTATTTTGGTTCCCGTTCAATGTGAATTTTATGCACTTGAGGGGCTTAGCCATTTAATTAAAACCTTTCAAGCTATTAAAAAAAACTTTAATCCATCGCTGGAAATAGAAGGAGTTGTGCTTACTATGTATGATAAGAGATACAAACTGACGGAGCAAGTTGAGACGGAAGTTAGGGAAATAATGAGGGATTATGTCTTTAAAACCGTAATTCCACGCAATATTCGCCTTGCAGAAGCACCTTCTCACGGGAAACCTGCAATAGTATACGACCTTCACTGTCAAGGAAGTTTGGCATATGTTGAGCTTGCAAAAGAGATGATATCAAAACTTGCAAAAAAAAATAATGCTCGTAAGCAGGCTAGTGTGGGAGGAATGGAGAAAAATGGTAAAACTGTTGCCGCTTAAAATAAGTATTTATGGGTATGTCTGATGAAAAAATAATATTGAATAAAAAAAAAGGAAATGTAAAGAGGCTTGGAATGGGGCTTTCTGCCCTACTTGGAGGGCTTGAGGATGTTGATATATTCTCCTCCGATGCTTTAAAAACAGAAGGCACGCCCGAAGTGCTAAAAGGTTATGCGGTTTTACCTATTGAAAAAATCGTTCCTAACAAAACTCAACCGAGGAAGGTTTTTTTGGAAGATGAACTTCTTGAGCTTTCAAACTCCATAGCTCAAAATGGGGTTTTGCAACCTTTACTTGTGAGGAAGCTTGCGGATGAAACATTTGAAATTGTAGCGGGGGAACGCCGTTTTAGAGCCTCTAAACTTGCAGGGTTGAAGGAGCTTCCTTGTGTTATTAGGGAACTTTCGGACGCTCAAGTTTTTGTTTTGGCAATTATAGAGAACATTCAAAGGGAGAACTTAAACCCTTTGGAGGAAGCAGAAGGATACTTGCGATTGATGACGGAATTTAACCATACTCAAGATGAAATTGCACAGGCGGTGGGCAAAAGTAGAAGTTATATTGCAAACCTGACGAGGCTTACAAAACTGCCTCAAGGAGTGAGGGAACTTGTGATGGAGGGGAAGCTTACGAGTGGTCATGTTCGCCCTCTTCTTTCTTTAAAAACGGAGGAGCAGATGCTTAGTGTTGCGGAGGTTATTTTGGAAAATAATTACAATGTGAGAAAGGTGGAGGAGCTGGTGAACCTTATTTTAAACGATGAAGAAAAGCTTGAAAGCTTGGAGGAAAACCTTGCAAAAATTGGTAAAAATATGTCCTACAAGGCAGAAATTTCTGGTCTTATTTCTCAAATTATCCTTGCATTTGAAGAAAAATTTGAAACTCCAATTAAAATAAAACCTTCTAAAAAAGGGGGTATGATTTCAATAAAATACAAAAACGAAGATGAGCTTAAAAAAATTATGCAAAATATGGTGAACATCTCGGGACATAAGGTAAAAAATAATGTTATTTCTATCCCCGGAAAGGAGGAGTTTATGAATTTGAATATAAACTGATTTAAAATTCTTTTTTAAAAAAATTGCTTGTATTTTTCAATTTTAAATTATAAACTGCCGTTGAAAGCAAGTAATCTTTTTTAAATATGAAAACTCGCTCAGTGCCATTTGCTTTGGCTTCTATACTTGCTTCAACAAGTGTTAATGCATTTTCCGACTTCAAAAACACGCCTTTTATTGGGCTTGGGCTTTCTAGCGGAAGAGATGTGTTATATTATAATATGGCAACTTTGGAGAAGCCTAATACAAACATTTACGCAGAAATTGGGGGAAAAATGGAGTTTGAAAGTAAGTTTTTTTTTGGTGGAAGGGTTGGTTTTAGCACTCAACAAAATATGGATGAACTTGATTTTAATAGGTTTAAATATGGGGCGGATATATTTGCTGGAGCTACGACGGGAGATAGGCTCTCAATTTATGTTTTTTTGGGGAAAGATAGGGTTAAAACTAAAAAGTCAGAGGTTTTTAACGAGGATTTTTTGATAAAAGGCACTAATGTTGGCTTAGGTTTGGAATACTTAACAACGAATAGAACTGCGATAGTGCTTGAATATGCAAAATCAAAAACGAAAGGGAGAGATTTTGGATTTGGAAAAAATGGAGAAAGAAACCCTGACAATGCAAGCTTTAAGTCTGAAAGGTTGAAGGTTGGATTTAGATACTTCATTTGAGAAAGTGCCTTCAAGAAAGTGTTTTATAAACTGGTGCCCAGAGGCGGAATCGAACCGCCGACACAAGGCTTTTCAGGCCTTTGCTCTACCGACTGAGCTATCTGGGCTTAATGCGTGTTTTAATCTTAAGAACAATTAATTTAAAAGTCAAGCTTTTTTTTGCAAAAACAAGTATTCTTTTTGCAATCCTTAACTTCTTCCCGCCCTTGACTTTTTGCAATCCTTCCCACAACATCTAAATTAATATCAATTAAAATTTATGACAGGTTTAGAACAGCGTGCGGAATTGCAAAGGCAAATTTGGAAAATAGCAAACGACTTAAGGGGAGCAGTTGATGGATGGGATTTTAAGCAGTATGTTCTTGGAGCTTTGTTTTACCGCTTTCTTAGTGAGAACTTTCAAAATTATGCGGAAAAAGGTGATACTAGCGTAAATTATGCAACATATAAAGATGACGCACTACCTGAAAGCTTTAAACACGAGGCAATTAAAACGAAAGGATACTTCATCTACCCTAGTCAATTATTTGCAAATGTTGTGAAAAATGCATTTAACAACGATAATTTAAACACTGATTTGAAGAATATTTTCACAGCCATTCAATCTTCTGCAAACGGATACCCCTCCGAGCAAGATATTAAAGGCTTATTTGACGATTTCGACACAACAAGCAACCGCCTTGGAAGCACGGTAAAGGAAAGAAACACAAGGCTCACGGCTATTTTAAAAGGAGTGGAAGGCTTGCAATTTGGTAATTTTGAGGAAAATAAAATTGATTTATTTGGTGATGCATATGAATTTTTAATTTCCAACTATGCCGCAAATGCAGGAAAATCAGGTGGAGAATACTTCACTCCGCAAAATGTTTCAAAACTGATAGCAAAGCTTGCAATGCATGGCAACACAAATGTGGATAAAATTTACGACCCTGCCTGCGGTTCTGGCTCCCTCCTCCTTCAGGCTAAAAAGCAACATCAGGCTCACGATTACACGCAATTTTTCGGGCAGGATAACAACCCCACAACTTACAACTTGGCTCGTATGAATATGTTTCTTCACAACATTGATTACAATAAATTTGAAATTAATCTAGGAGATACCCTAATAAACCCCGCTTTTAAAGGCAAGAAGTTTGATGTAATTGTTTCTAACCCGCCATATTCCACTAAATGGATAGGAGATGACAACCCAACCTTGATAAATGACGACCGCTTTGCTCCAGCAAGCACTTTAGCCCCAAAATCAAAGGCAGATTTTGCTTTTATAATGCACTCTCTTAACTACCTGCACCCGATGGGAAGAGGGGCGATTGTGTGCTTTCCGGGCATTTTTTATCGTGGTGGAGCGGAGCAGAAAATTCGTCAATATCTTGTGGAGCAGAACTATATTGAGGCTATAATTTCCCTTGCCCCTAATTTGTTTTTTGGCACATCTATCGCCGTTACAATTCTCGTGCTTGCAAAAAATAAACAAACGACGGATATTTTATTTATCAACGCAAGTGGTGAGGACTTTTTTAGAAAGGAAACAAACAACAATGTAATGCACGACGAACATATTGAAAAAATTGTTGAAATTTTTGCAAAAAAGCAGGATATTCCTCATATTTCAAGAAGCGTAAGGCAGGAGGAAATGAAGCAAAACGATTATAATCTTTCCGTAAGTTCGTATTTGGAAGCAAAGGATACGAGGGAAAAGGTAGATATACAACAGCTAAACGAGGAGCTTAAAACAACGGTTGCTAAAATATCAACCTTAAGGGCGGAAATTGAAAAAATTGTTAATCAAATATAATTTATGATATTACAAAACAAATTAAATATAACAAATCAAGCAGAGCTTAGCAAACTTGAGGAGGAAATTAGCAAGAAAAAGGCTAAACAATTGTTTAAATCGGGGGACGCTCAAAAAGTTAAAATTGGCACATTTGAAGGCTTGGCATTTATTCACAAATATCTATTTGAGGATATCTACAATTTTGCTGGAAAGGTGCGAGATGTTAACATTTCTAAGGGTAATTTTCGCTTTGCTTCTGTTATGCATTTGGCTTCGTCTCTTGAAAGTATAGATAAAATGCCTCAAAAGACATTTGATGAAATTGTGGAAAAATATGTTGAAATGAATATAGCTCACCCTTTTAGGAAAGGAAATGAAAGGGCAACAAGAATATGGCTTGATTTGATTTTTAAAAAGGAAATTGGAAGGGTGATTGATTGGAATTTGATTGATAAAAACGATTATCTTTCTGCTATGGAAAGAAGCCCAGTTAAAGATATAGAAATAAAATTTTTGCTTAAAAATGCTCTAAGTGATAAAATAAACGACCTTGCTCTATTTATGCAAGGAATTGATGTGAGTTATTATTACGAAGGATACAACCAATTTAAAACAGAAGATATATGAAAAGTGAGTTTTTGCAAAAATTGCTGGAGGGCAAAAAGGTGGAGTGGAGGACGCTTGGGGAGGTAACATATTGGGATAAAAGGTTTAATGGAGTTGATAAAAATATACAACCAACAGTGCTAAACTTTAAACATGTTTCAGCTGAAATTTTAAAATCAATAAAAATTAAAAATGGTAATATCAAGCTTTTATCTACTGGTAATTTTGAAGGATATACCACAGAAGAAATTGCAATTGATAACATTAATGAAGGTGAAGTTATTACAATTCCAACTGGAGGAACTGCAAATATAAAATATTACAAAGGTAAATTTGTTGATAGCGGTAATTTGCTAGGCACGGCAAGAAATGGAACTTCAACAAAATATATTTATTACTTTCTTATGAATGTAAATAATATAATAGAATCATTTTTTAGAGGTTCTGGAGTTAAACACCCTGATATGAAACAAATTTTACAAATTCCTATTCCTATTCCGCCAATGGAAGTGCAAAAGGAGGTGGTGAGGATTTTAGACTTATTAA
>JBIKUA010000060.1:0-5253 GCA_044347825.1 Candidatus Deianiraeaceae bacterium
CATAAAAACTGAACCTTCCGTGTTTGATACATGGTTTACAAGTTCTATAAGTCCGCAAGTTGCCTTTGGAGATTTAATGAAGGCTCCCGTATTTGACCTTCGCCCTCAAGCACACGAAATTATAAGAACTTGGGCGTTTTATACAATGGTAAAATCGTATTTACATTCCCTTGAGTTAAAATCTAATGATAAGAAACCAAATGCTAAATTGCCATTTAATTCCCGTGAATTTTTTAGAATGAAGGAAGATCCAAACATAATACCTTGGAAAAATGTTATGCTTTCTGGCTGGTGCCTTGCAAGTGATAAAACAAAAATGAGTAAATCTAAAGGAAATGTGATAACCCCTTTAAAATTAATTGAAGAGAAAGGGGTTGATGTTATCCGTCTTTGGTGCGGTTCTGCAAGCCTCGGCATGGATACAGCATACAGTGAAGATTTACTAGAGGATGGTAAGAGATTTACCAACAAACTATGGAATGCCTTTAAGTTTTTTGCACTTAAAGAAGAGCATTTTGATGCAACGGCAGAAATCACGGAAAGCTTTGATAATTGGATAATTGGCAGGCTTCACGAGGTTGTAAAGGATTATACTTCCCAAATGGATTTATTTGAGTACTCAAAGGCAAAAGATACTCTAGATGCCTTCTTTTGGAAGGACTTGTGTGATAATTATCTAGAAATAATAAAAGTGCGTTATTATGGATTGGAAGCTTTAATATACAAGGAAAATCCCCCACAAAATCCTGATGAAGTTCTACAAAAGCAAAAATCTGCAATTAAAACATTAAAACTCATCTTGGAGGGATTAACAATTCTATACGCTCCTTTCACCCCTTTTATTATAGAAGAATTATCAGTTAAGTTTTTTGGATATTCAGCAAATAAACAAGGGACGCTAAAAAACTTCATCTTGCCAAAAGTAAAAAGTGATGAAGTTTGCAACGAAGGTTTAAAAATTATTGAACTTGTTCGTAAGCATAAAAGCGAACATTCTCTTGCAATGAATGCAATTATAGAAGAATTTACACTTAATGGATTTTCTGTAGATTTATCAAGCATTTTAGAAGATTTAAAGAATGTAACAGGAGTGAAAAATTTTAAAATGATATGAAAAAAATAATATTACTAGCCTCTTTTATGATGTTTGTAAATTTAACATTTGCAGATTATGATAAATCAAAATTTGGGGAATATAAAGTTGGAAACCCTTACAAAATTGGTAAAAAAACATATACTCCAAAAAAATATAATTCACTTGAAGAAGAAGGTTATATTTCTTGGTATGGTCCAGGCTTTCACGCTAAACAAACTGCAAATGGGGCAAAATTTGATAAAAACACTTATACAGTTGCTCATAAAACACTTCAAATGCCTGCAGTTATTGAAATTACAAATCTAGAAAATGGTAAAAAACTGATTGCGGTTGTAAATGATAGAGGCCCTTTTTCTGAAACTCAACATAGGATTTTAGATGTTTCCGAAAAAATTGCAAAAGATTTAGGCTTTATAAATCAAGGAGTTATTAGAGGAAAAATCAAATTTCTACCAAAAGAGACGCAAAAATTAATGGAAGGAAAAAGCATAAAGTTGGGTCTTGTAAATAAACCTGCCGAAGTTACAACCGAAACAAAAACTGCTAAAGTAGAAAATGTTTCACGTGAAACACAAGCGACAGATTTTACAACTGGTTATTTAAGTGGCATCTATATTCAAGTTGGAGCATTTAAAAATCGTACTAACGCATTAAATGTTTTAAAAAAATTAGAAAATGCAGGCTTAAAAGAGGCTAGAATAAGAACAGAAAAAATGAATAGTGGAGAAAGTATTGAAGTTGTAAGGGTGGGACCCGTAAGTGAAGATGAGCAAGAAAAAACCTTGACTAAAGTAAAAAATCTTGGATACTCTAATGCAAGGATATTAACTTTGAAGTAATAATATGAAAATTTTAAAAGCAGAAAAATTAAATCAAAATTTACCTATTACGATAACAACCTTTTATTATTTTGCTAAAATAAAGGAAGGTATCCACTTATTTCGTGAAAAGCTAGAAGATTTTTGCAAAAAACATCAAATTTTAGGAACTGTGTTAATTGCAGAAGAAGGTGTTAATGGAACTTTGTCACTTGAAAACGAAAAAGCACCAAAGCTTTATTCATTTTTTGAAGACTACGAAGAGTTTAAAGATATAACTTTTAAGGAAAGTTATTACAAATCTCATCCTTTTGGTAAATTAAAAATTAGAATTAAGCGGGAGGTTGTTTCAAGCGGTGAGGCAATTTGTGAATATAATCCGGGGCTTTATGTTGAACCAAAAGATTGGGATGCATTTATAACACGACCAGATGTTATTAACATTGATACAAGAAATGATTTTGAATATATAATTGGAACTTTCAAGGGTGCAATTAACCCTAAAACCGAGACATTTCGTGAATTTAAGGAATGGTGCGATAATAATTTAAAAGATAAAAACCAAATAATTGCAGGCTTTTGTACGGGGGGCGTAAGGTGTGAAAAATCAACATCTTGGTTAAAAAAAGCAGGATATAATAATGTTTATCACTTAAAAGGCGGTATAATAGGTTATTTCATTGAAACAGGTAATTCAAATGGAATGTGGACGGGAGATTGCTTTGTTTTTGATGATAGGGTGATTATTAACGACAAATTAGAATCATGCTAGTATTAGAAAAATGGCACTCTATCGGAAATGATTTTTTAATTTCTAAAACAGAGCTAGAGCCTTCTAAAATTGCTGAAATTTGTGATAGAAAATTTGGAATAGGAGCGGATCAGTTTGTTTTAATTCAAGAAGATAGAATTCGCTTTTTCAATCAAGATGGCACAGAGGCAGAAATTTGCGGAAACGCAATGAAGTGCATCACAAAACTTCTTTACGAGGAAACTGGGCTAATTGAGTTTAACCTTAAAACAAAAAAAGGTGAGGTAAAATGCAATATAGATAAAGAAGGATTTTCTGTAATCAATCTTGGAAAGGCTTTAGAGTTTAAAGAGATAGATGATGGAATTTATGTGAACTTAGGAAACCCACACCTAATTATTTTTTATGAGCCTAACAAAGAACTTGACGATGAGCTTGTAAAAACCAAAGGCTTAGAATTACAAAAAAAATTTCCTCAAACAAATGGAATTAATGTCTCTTTTGTGCAGGTGTTAAATAAGCAAAAATTATTAGTAAGAACATTTGAAAGGGGCGTAGGGGAAACACTTTCTTGCGGAAGTGGGTCTTGTGCTTCGTTTGTAGCATCGCAAAAAATGGGTTTGATTGAAGGTGAGGTAAAAGTTTTTAATAAGGGTAGTAAAAAAGTTCTTGCATTTAAAGAAAGTTATCATCTAATTTCTTTTAATAGTGAAAATGTTATACTCAAAGGAAAGGGAACAAAAGTAGCAGAAGTAAAAATTTATTAAGTAAGTTTAAGTAATAATATGAAAACTTTTTTTGACTTGTTAAAAAAAATAGAATTCAACCACCCAAAGCAGAATTTTCTATCTTTAATTTCAAATGGAGAAACCTCAAACTTAACATACAGTTTGCTTTTAGAATATGTTAATAATCTTGCTAATTTTTTGGCGATAAAAGGCTTTAAAAAACAAGATAAAATAGTTATTATTATGGAGTCTTCCCCTTCTTGGATTTGCGTTGATTTTGCAATTACTAAAGCAGGATGTATATCCGTTCCTATGTTTGCTAATCTTTCTTTTGATAATATGACTTATCAATTTGAGAATTGTGAAGCAAAAAGTATTTTTATTCAAGATGAGTCTGTTTTTGATATTGTTAAAAAAACAGGTTATAAATTTGAATATATCTTTACTTTAAAGCAATTTTCTCAAGATTTACTAGAAAGAAATAAAGATTACAATATTCTCTCACTTGAGGAAATAGTAAAACAAGGATTTTCCAATTCATTAGAAGCTAAAAAGATTTTAATGGAAGTTGAACAAACTGCAACAGAAGATGATACGGCAACAATAATTTATACAAGTGGCACATCAGGAAGACCAAAAGGAGTTGAGCTAACTCATAAAAATCTTATATCTCAAATTGCGATGATAGATATTGGATATGAGAAAGTTTTAAATCCAAATGAAGATTGCGTATTTTCCTTTCTCCCACTTGCTCACATTTTTCAAAGAACTGTTACCTATTACTTCCTTTCAAAATGTGTTAATTTTTATTTTTCAAATGATATTAAATCAATAGCAGACGATTTAAACAAAGTAAAGCCCTCGGCGGTTACCGTAGTGCCAAGATTTCTTGAGAAGGTAAAAAATGGATTAAATGAAAAGATATCTAATAACCCATCTAAAATTCAAAAAATATTAGGGCGTCTTTGCTATAATTACGCGATAAAACATGAACCCACAGAGGAACACAGTTTTTTATATAAAATTTATGACAAACTATTATATTCAAAAGTAAGAGAGAAGTTAGGAGGTAAAATTAAGGCTATGATATGTGGAGGAGCCTCACTACCTGATGAAGTTTATAGATTTTTTGTTAATATAGGAATACCGCTTTATCAAGGATATGGGCTAACGGAAACTTCTCCCGTTGTAGCGGTAAATACTCCTGCAGAAAATAAGATGTACACAATCGGTAAAGCTATGCAAGGAATTGAAGTTAAATTAACAGAAGATAATGAACTTTTAGTTAGGGGGGCAAATGTGATGAAGGGGTATTATAAGATGGGAAATGAGGGAGCAAGAGTAATTGATGAAGAAGGTTTTTTATATACAGGAGATTTAGCTTCTATTGATAGTGAAGGTTATATAAAAATTATAGGACGCAAAAAAGAGCAGTTTAAAACTTCTAACGGCAAATTTGTCAATCCAGTGAAAATAGAAAGTATGCTAAATGCTATCCCTTATATAGAAACATCTTGCGTTGTTGCAGAGGGTAGACCTTTCGCAACTGTTATCCTTTTTCCGAATGAAGCAGGAGCAAGTAAGATTGCAGAAATTGAACTTTCATTACCTAACTATATAAGGCAGATAAACGAGCAACTTGATAGACATGAAAATATTCACTATTTTTATTTAAACTCTAAGCCTGCATCAATTGAAGGAGGGCAGATAACCCCATCAATGAAGATAATACGAAACGCTATTACAACTCAATTTAAAAGCATTATTGACGACTTTTACTATAGAATTCATTAAATTTTAACCTCAAACTTTCACTTGCAAAACAAATCAAAACATAATAAATATAATATTATTTTTATA
>JBIKUA010000061.1:0-5247 GCA_044347825.1 Candidatus Deianiraeaceae bacterium
GTTAAAGGAATTATAGATACTACCATTGTTGTTAAAATTGCACAAGGAACGAGGCTGAAGGTTATGGTAAATCAGGACTTAAAACTACCGAGATACAAGGCGATAACATCATTAAATACAACGGTTACTAACTCTTCTCAATAATTATGAAACAGGAAATTTTGCGAAAGATGATACATCTTTCTTCTCTTATATATCCAATACTTTATATGTTTTGGCTTACGAGACAGCAGGCTTTGATTGGCACTTTTGTGATTTTTGCCTTTCTTGCGACGGTGGATTTTTTGCGATTTAAATCGTCTGCTTTTAGGGGGTTTTGCAATAGATTTTTTGCGATTTTTTCTAGAAAGGAGGAGACGGAAGGGGGGATTTATGGCTCAACTTATTTTATGTGTGGGGTTTTTCTTTCTATTCTTTTGTTTTCTAAGGAAATTGCGGTTGCTTCTATTTTTGTGCTTGTGATTTCGGATACATCTGCCTCTTTGGTGGGTAAATTTTTAAAGACTTCAAAACTGGTGGGGGAGAAGACGATTGCGGGTTTTATGGCTTTTTTGATTAGTGCGGGTTTGATACTTGTGTTTTTTGGGGAGGATTTATATTTTGCCTGCATTCCAACGGCACTTGTTGAGCTTTTTGCTAAGAAAATTAAGATTGATGATAACTTGCTTATTCCATTAACTTGCGGATTTTTCTGCACTATTATTAACTACATATGAATATTTCTCATTTAAGGTTTGTTTTTTTATATACTTTATACTCGTTTTTTGTTTTTAATATTCCGCTTTTTAGGGATTTTTTTGGCACTTTAAACCCAAAAACTATTGGGGATTTTACATTTTTAACGGTTATTTGTTTTGCGGGGTTTTTTCTTGCTTTTGCGTTTTATCTTGTTGTTTTGCAGACGAGAGTTCTTAAAATTACGGCAATTGTGTTGCTTTTGCTTCATTCTTCGCTCTTTTATTTTATGATGACTTACAACATTCAAATAGATAGGGAGATGATAAGAAATGCTTTTTCAACGGATACTAATGAGGTTAGGGATTTGCTATCTTTTAAGATGTTTTTTTATATTTTTGTGTTTGGGGTTTTGCCATCTGGAATTGTGTTTCTTTGTAGGGTTGGTAGAAATGCTAAAAAAACGCTTATTTTTGCGGGCTTGAGTGTTGTTCTTTCGCTTGTTTGTGTGGCTTCTGTTTATATTAAAGTTGCTACATTTTTCCGTGTGAATAGATATTTTGGGGAGTCGTTTATTCCTTTTAATTATGCGGTTCATTCAGGAATAATGGCTAAGAGGGCGGTTTTTCCTAAAAAAGATAAACCAGATGTGGTAATTGATGACTTAAAGCTGAATTCTCTTGATGAAATTAATATTGTGCTTGTGGTGGGGGAAACGGCGAGGCGGAAGAACTTTGGAATTTATGGATATGAGAGGGATACGACGCCAGAACTTGCAAAAATTGCTCATGTGAAAAGGCTAGATGGTATTTCTTGTGGAACTTCAACTGCGGTTTCTGTGCCTTGTATTTTTGAGTTTAAAGAGGGGTATCAGGGTTATTTG
Source organism: Candidatus Deianiraeaceae bacterium (assembly GCA_044347825.1). Taxonomy (GTDB): domain Bacteria; phylum Pseudomonadota; class Alphaproteobacteria; order Rickettsiales; family Deianiraeaceae; genus CAZFPN01. Next base: position 1,559 of record JBIKUA010000061.1, read on the forward strand.
AAGCCTATTTTTGAGGCGGGGGCTTTTGTGAAGTGGTATGAAAATAACTACGGTGGGTGCTATGGTGCGTGTGATGGTGTGCCAACTTTTGAGGTGGTGCATAAAAATTGTGAAGGAAGTTGCCCTGATGGTGTGATTTTTGAGGAATTTTTTAAGGACTTTGAGGCTCAAAAAGAGGTGAAAAAACCTAAGCTTTTTGTGCTTCATCAAAATGGCAGTCACGGCCCGCTTTATTATAAGAGATACCCTAAGGAATTTGGCAAATTTACGCCAGAATGTAAGACGGCGAGCGTTACGGAGTGTAGTTTAAGTGAGCTTATTAATGCTTATGATAACACGATTTTTTATACGGACTTTTTGCTTGCAAAAATGATTGATGTTTTGAAGAAATCGGGCAAGCCTTCTGTGATGATTTATGTTTCTGACCACGGGGAAAGTTTGGGTGAAAAGGGTATGTTTTTGCATGGATTTCCTTACTCTATTGCCCCTAGAGAGCAGAAGGAAATTCCGTATTTAATTTGGTCATCTTTCCCTTTAAAAATCAAGGAAAAAGAGGAATACGACCATAAAAGTGTGATGCAGAGTGTATTGCATCTTTTAAAGGCACAAACAAGCCATTCAAATAAGGATGCAAGTATTTTGGAATAGGTATTTTGAAGTAGGTATTTTGAAGGGGGCTATCTTTCCTGCTCTTTTCTGCTCTTTTTGGTTTGACTTCAAGGCCTGTAGACGCATACATCCTCTTGTTTTTGGGCTTATTTACTTGAGTTTGCGGATGTATATACACTACAGCCCCTTCGTCTGCACGCAAAAATATCAAGAAAATTTCTAGGAAAGATAGGTGTTGAAAATGATTTGATGGAGGTTTGATGGAGATTTTTTGAAATAAAAATGCAAATATTTTAGAATAGGGCTTGACATCAAATTTAAAAGCAATTAGAATTATTTTAAAAGTAATTAAAAATGACAGTGAATTCTGATAAAAATACAGGTAAAATAAGTCTTTCCAAGGGTTTGAAGAAAGAGGATATTTTAAAAAAATTAAACACAGAAGAAAACAAAGGTTTTATAACTAGAAAGGGTGAGGATTATTCATCTAGTTCGTCTAATCAAAAAAATGAGGGGTTTGGGCTTTCTTACGCTGAAAAACAAAAGAGAATTAAGGCTCTTGAAACTCAAGAAAAGCAGGAAAAAGAGGTTAAAAAACCTGAAGTGAAAATTAAATTGGAGGAGATGGCTGTATCTCAACCTATTGTTGAAACAAAAATGGAGGAGAGGAAAGAGCCTGAACTTAAGGAGGCTCCTACTATCAATCAAAACGCTCTTAATGCGGTTAAAATTGAGGCGAAGCAACCTAAGGAGGAGGTTAAAAAAGAGGTGGAAACTCCTATTTTTGCCTTTAAACAAGGGGATAAAATTATTTCGGTTGAGGATATTGTAAAGGAATCGGCTCAAGTGAAGGTTGACAAGAGGGATAAAAGCCTTATTGAAAAGATGATGAAGCACTATAAATATCTTGAATTTGATAGTGATAATGAGATTGAGAAGCTTCAAAAAGGCTTGGAACTTCGTCAGGCTTTGGAGGAAAAAAGGAAGGGGTCGGCTACGAACTATGATGATGATATTCTTGTGAATTCTGTTTCTAGTGATGTTGATGAAGAGGTGGTGAAAATTCGTCGTGAGGCTTATTTTTCTCGCCACAATAGAAAGCCTGCTAAAAGGAAGGATTATTCCTCATCTTTCACTCAAAAGGAGATTGATATATACGATAAAAACATTGTGCTTGATGTTGCGAGAAACCTTGCAATTAAGGTGGAGGATTTTATTAAAAGGCTTAGGTCATATGGAATTTACTTGAAAGAGGCGGATTTGATAGATGGTGATACTGCGGAACTTGTGATTGAGGAGATGGGTCACATCGTGAACCGTGTGAAGAAGTTGACGGCGGAAGATAAGATAAAAAAAGAGCAAATTCTTGCTAATTTGAAGTCCGTTCCTCCTGTTGTAACTGTTATGGGGCATGTTGACCACGGTAAAACTTCGCTTTTAGATGCACTGCGTAAGGCGAGTGTTGCGGAGCGTGAAGCGGGTGGAATTACTCAACATATTGGGGCTTATCAGACTGTTCTTGAGAATGGTAAGAAGATTACATTTATAGATACTCCTGGGCATGAGGCTTTTACGGCGATTAGGTCCAGAGGTGCAAGCGTGACGCATGTTATTGTGCTTGTTGTTGCGGGCGATGATGGAATTATGCCACAGACGATTGAGGCGATTAAGCACGCAAAAAGTGCGGGAGTGCCGATGGTTGTTGCGATAAACAAAATTGATAAGCCAAATGTGGATGTGAACCGTGTGAAAAATGAGCTTTTAGCGCACGAGGTTGTTTCTGATGAATTTGGGGGAGATGTGATTTGTGTGCCTGTTTCTGCTAAAACGGGGCAAAATTTGGATAAACTTTGCGAGGCGATTTTATTGCAAGCGGAAATGCTTGATGCTAAGGCGGAATGGGATGCTCCTGCATCGGGAACTGTTCTTGAAGGTAAGGTTGATAAGCAAAAAGGAGTTATTGCAAGCTTGCTTGTGCAAAATGGGACGCTAAAAACGGGAGATATTATTGTGATTGAAAGCTCTTATTGTAAGGTGCGTTTGATGGTGAACGATAGAGGGGAATCGGTGAAATCTGCTGAACCTTCTATGCCTGTTGAGGTTTATGGTTTGCCTGATGTTCCAACTCCGGGGGCGAGCTTTAATGTTGTGGAAAATGAGAAACTTGCTAAGGAAATTGCGGAGCATAGAAGGGAGAAAAAGGTGGAGCAGAAGGTGGATGTTAAGTCTGCCTTTGGTGCGTTTTTCAAGCCAAAAGAGGAAAAAAAGCAATTTAATATTGTGATAAGGGCGGATGTTCAAAGCACGATTGAGGCAATTAAGTATAGTATTGAGCAAATTAAGGTTCCAAGTGAGGTTGATGTTAGAGTGATGCAAGCGAGCGTTGGGCAGGTGACGGAAGCGGATGTTAATTTTGCTAAGAATTACAAAGCGGTGATTTTTGCTTTTTCTGTGAAGGTTGGGTCTAAAGAGGAGGAGCTTGCAAAGAAAAATGGCATTATAATTAAGCAACATTCTATAATTTACAATATTGTGGATGATGTGAAGGAAATGGTGGCTTCTATACTTTCGCCTATTATTAAAGATGAGGTGGTTGGAGATGTTGAAGTGAGGGCGATTTTTGATATTATGAAATCTGGTAAAATTGCAGGTTGTATGGTTAAGAAGGGAGTTGCTCGTAGAAATGCTATTGTGAAGGTTATTCGTGCTGGATTGCAAGTTGCGGAAGGTAAGCTAAAAACTCTAAAGCACTTTAAGGACGATGTTAAGGAGCTTGCACAAGGTAATGAATGCGGAATTCAAATTGAAGGTTTTGAAAATTTTGCCGTAGGTGATATGCTTCAAATTGTGGATAGAACGGAGGAGAAGAGAGTGCTGAATTAAGCGGTGTTAAGCGGTGTTCGGCTGTGGAACTAATCTCACCTAATCTCACCTATCTTTCCTAGAAATTTTCTTGATATTTTTGCGTGCAGACGAAGGGACTGTAGTGTATATACATCCGCAAACTCAAGTAAATAAGCCCAAAAACAAGAGGATGTATGCGTCTACAGGCCTTGAAGTCAAACCAAAAAGAGCAGAAA
>JBIKUA010000062.1:0-5235 GCA_044347825.1 Candidatus Deianiraeaceae bacterium
TCATATTTAAAAAATGTATGTTTGATTTTTATTTATGTCAACCGTTTTTTTAAAAAATTTATAGAGCTCCAAAGTGGCTCTTTTTTTGGGGATTTTTTTGGAATTTTGTAGGAAAAAAATATAATTATTGAGGCGAAAATGAAAATAAACGATAAGGCGTTTTCAGGCACTGGTATAAAGCGAGTTATCAAAAAGTTCATAATCGCACTTCCTGCTACTTGAAAAAAGCCAATTAAAGCTACTTCAAGCCCTGTTTTATTAGGAACTTGCTTGAATGAATCTGCCATTACATTAGGAAAGATGGAGCCGTAGCAGAAAAAAACGATAATGCAAATAGGTATAAAAAATAAAATTGGAAAAAACCCATTTAACTGTGCAAAAAAAAGTGTAAAGCCATTTAAGCATAGTAATATAGTTGCAAATCTTATTAATTTACTTTTAAAACCTCGCTCATTTGCAAATTTAGAAAAAACACTTCCGAAAAAAGAACCCACAACACATAAAGACATCACAAAGGAATATTGCGTTGCCACAAGCCCAAATCTATCATTTAATATAAACGGAACGATAGCTAGGCAAAAAAATGTTGGCATACAAATTGCGAGCGCGGAAATCAAAAATCTTGAGTAACTCCAGTTTTTTAGAAGTTCTGCATAACCTTTTACAATTGTTTTTAACTTTGGAGTAGGGTAAATTTTGTGATTTTTCATCAAGCGTGAAAGCATAAAAACCGCAAAAATACAATAAAGTAGAATGAAGTAAAAAAGACCTCGCCAGTCTAAAAATTTTAATAAATATGCTCCCACAATTGGTGCGATAATAGGAGTTGCCATTGCAAAACTTTCAACAATGGAAAATGCAATGTTTGTTTCTTCTGGTGTGTAACTTCTTTGAATTAGCATTCTTATAATAACATAGATAATTGCTCCTCCAAAGCCCTGCACGGTTCTTCCAAGGCTAAAAAATAAGATACTAGGTGCAAATATAATCATCAAAACCCCTACAACAAAAATCAAAAATCCTATCATTGCAGTTGATTTAAAGCCTAAACGATTTATGAAAGGTGCTATAAAAAGCTGACAAAAACCGTAAGGAATTAGGTAATAGTATAGAGTATCTAATACTATTGATGAAGCTACTTCAAAATATCGTGCAACTTGAGGAAGTGCAACAAGATAAAAATTAGTGCCAATTTGTGCAGCTATCATTATGATGAGGCTTACAAAAATTGGTGTTTTATCTTGCAGTTTTATCACTATTTTTTATGCTACTTGCTTTACTTTTTCAACAATTTTAGCAAAACTTTCAGGGTTGTTAAGAGCTAAGTCTGCAAGAACTTTTCTATCAAGTTCAATTCCTGCTTTTTTAATACCGCCCATAAATGTGGAGTATTTCAAGCCATGTTCACGAACTGCGGCGTTAATACGAACAATCCACAATCCTCTGAATTCTCTTTTCTTTTCCTTCCTGTGTTTGTAAGCATATTGCCAAGCTTTGTGAAGCTTTCTAATTGCTACTCTAAAACAGTTTTTAGCACGACCTCTAAAACCTCTAGTTTGAGAAAGAACTTTTTTGTGCCTTTTTCTTGTTGTAACGCCTCTTTTTACTCTTGCCATATAATTACTTCATTAAATATTTTTTAATCAATTTCACAACATGCGGATGTGCAACAGCGTTACCTCTAGATTGTTTGTGAAGTATCCTGTTACGGTTTTGTGCGTTGTGCCTCCTTTTTGCGTGGAATAAAATGATTTTTTCACCCTTTCCACCTTTTGTCCATCTAAAACGCTTCTTAGCGCTGGACTTAGTTTTTAATTTATACCTCTTCATAAGACTAAAAATACGAACATAATGTATGTTTCTACTATAACTATTTTTAATTTGCAAGTTTTTTTTTGATTATTTTAAAAAAAATTAACCACGCTTAAACTTGCTAAAAAAGCCTTTTTTACCATTTTCATCTCTACCTTCCTTTCCTTCTCTGCCTTCTCTTCTATCTCCGCCTCTAAAACCTCCTCTATCTTTTCTACCTTCAAATCTTCTTTCCCCGCCATCAAAACGCCTTTCTCCTCCGTCAAACCTTCTATCACCACCTCTAAAGCCTCCACCGCCTCCAGTGTGTCTCTTTTTTCTTGCTGTGTAGTCTCTAGAAAACGCTTTCACATCTTCATTTTCTTCATCTTCTTCAGTTCTCATGTAAGCTTTTGCAACTTTCATTTCCCTGAAGTCATCTTCATTTACAAAGGAAATTGCGTTTCCTTCCGCACCTGCACGCCCTGTACGCCCTATTCTGTGGATATAATCTTCTTTCGTCCCCGGTAAATCGTAGTTTATCACAAATTGGATGTGAGATATGTGTAGACCTCTCGCTGCAACATCAGTTGCCACCATTATCCTGATTTTTCCTAACTTTAGAGACTTAATTACGAACTCTCTTTCTCTTTGTTTTAAATCACCATGAATAGCACGAGACTCAAAACCTTCCGCCTCTAATTTAGAAGAAAGCTCTTCCGCGCCCATTTTTGTTTTTGTAAAAATGATAGCCGTGCCGTCTTTTTCTCTAAGTAGGCTAACAAGTTTAGAAAACTTTTGCGAATATGAGTATTTAACGATTTCCTGATTGATTTTTGGTTGATTTTCTGCCTTTTTTTCAATATCCACTCTTGCTGGAGCTTTTAAATACTCACGAGAAAGGGATATAATTTTTGTAGGCATAGTAGCGGAAAACATTAGGGTTTGTCTTTCCTGTGGTAGGTAGGAGAAGATTTCATCTAACACATCCTTAAAGCCTAAATCAAGCATTCTATCGGTTTCATCAAGCACTAAAAAGCGAGCTTTATCAAGCTTTATAGCACCTCTATCTATTAAATCTTTAATCCTCCCCGGAGTTCCAACAAAAATCACATTTTTGTGAATGCCGTTTCCACCTGTTGGCATTGGGGGATTTCCACGACGCATAAACCCTCTTCCTTGAGGCTTTCTTGGCATTACCGCACCCTCCTCAAGTCCTTTTAAATTAGAGATTTGACGAGAAATTGAATCTCCTCCTATTAAAGCGATGGTTTTCATCTTGCTTTCCCTTGGAATAAGCCTAAAAGCTGCCTCTTTTACCTGCACAGCAAGCTCACGAGTTGGAGCAAGTATAAGTGCGTTACCTTCTTCATCTTCAATCATTCTTGTGATGATGGGAATTAAAAATGCTATTGTTTTCCCTGTTCCCGTTTGTGCAGAAGCTAAAATATCCTTACCTTCAAGTGCTAAAGGTATAGCCTTTTCTTGAACTGGAGAAGGGTTTGTAATTCCAGTTTTTTCTAGAGAGTTTACTAAAAATTCTGGGATTTTAAAATCTGAGAATTTTACTTCTGTGCTTGTGGAAATTATTAATTCGTTTTCTTGTATTGACATTTGATATTTATATACTTTATTAATAAACGCTAGTCCTTCAAATTTTAGGGTAAAACTGATAAAATCTGTTTAAATCACCCTAGGTATAATGGCTAAAATTAGCTCTCATTTTTGAAACACTTGCCTCTTAAGATATACTGCAAAAATAAATTTATCAAGTACTTTTTAAAATTTTTATTTTGTAACTTAATTTTGTAATTATAAAACTCTTAATTAATCCGAAATAACATCTGGAGAATTTGGGGAAGTTGGTTGAACTTCTGGCTTTGGGTCTCTTTTTATTGTTCTAAAACGCTGAATATTAGGGTTTATTTCTCCTTTTTCCTGTTCGTAAAATTCAGTTAATTTTGCAATCCCTTCTTCTGGAGTTGCATTTTGTAAAAATGTCAGCAATTCTTGAGCTTTTTGGCTAGATATGGCTTTAATCATTTTCGTAATAGTTTGAATTTCATCTTTAGAAAGTGAAAGCTCTAAAGCGGTTTTCTCTATATATATGGCATTTAACATTTCAACCTTCTCCTCCTTTTCTTTATTTTTTATTATCGCATTGTAAAAAAATGAATTTTCAAGTGGGGGAGTTTTAAAAGTTTGCATCAAGAAAAAAATTAAAATATATCCAAAGACAAAACTAACTAAACTGGCAAATAATCTACTTATAAAACCAACCCTCATTTTTGAGGAAGAAAATGACACAACTTCTGTTATAAAAAGCTTTCTTAAAGCCCATTCTGTCAAGATAAAAATCGGTAGAATTATCAATATAATTAAGAAAAAACCTGATAATGTTTTATTTTTAAAAATAAGATTTAAGGATAAAAATAACGGGTTGAAAAACAAATGTAAAAGCAGGCAAGAGCTTGTTAAACTACCAATAAAAAATAATTGCCTTTTAAAACCTTTTAAGTATCCGATGTAGCAAAGTGAAATTATTAACAAAATTCCTATTAAATCTACAAATGACATATTGACATTAAATTTGTTATATGTTTTAATATAATTGATTTTTCTTTTTGTAAAGGAGAAAATTGTTATTTTATTATAAATGTATGAAAATACGCATTTTGATTAGAAAAAATGAGGGAGTTCTTGATATTGAAGGAAAAGCAGTTAAAAATGCACTTACTGGGCTTGGAATTAAGGGTTTTAATGAAGTTGCAAAAGGAATGTTTTTAGAAATAGAATTTACTGGTAGTGAGGCTGATGTGCCATCGTTTGTGCAAGAAGCATGTGAAAAATTACTTGTAAATGATGTAATTGAAACATTTGAATACGAGATTTTAAAATGAAAAAATGCGTAGTGCTTGCAGGTGAAACATCGGGAGATTTAATTGGGGGAGAGGTCTGCAATTATCTATCAAAGCAAGGATTTGAAATTTTTGGCTTAGGAGGTAAAAATATGCTTAAAAACGGTCTCAAAGAAAGCTTTTTTAACATGAGCGAAGTTTCTGTTATGGGCTTTTTAGAAGTTCTACCAAAAATTTTTAAAATAAATAAAAGGATAAAAGAAACTGCATCAAAAATCTTAGCAATAAATCCTGACTTTGTGCTAACAATAGATGCACCCGGCTTTAATACTCGTGTTGTAAATCTTATAAAACCTCATTTTAAAGGCAAAATCTTTCACGCTGTTGCCCCAACTGTATGGGCTTACAAGGAAAAAAGGGCGAAGAAATTTGCAAAACTTTACGACGCCCTATTTTGCATTTTGCCATTTGAGCCACCTTACTTTTTGAAAGAAGGCTTAAAAGCGGAATATATCTGCTATCCTCCACTATTTAGGATATTGTCAGAAGTTGAAAAAGCAAAAAATGAAGCAAAAGAAGATTATAT
>JBIKUA010000063.1:0-5217 GCA_044347825.1 Candidatus Deianiraeaceae bacterium
GCTCCAAATCTTTTATATTCATTTGAAATTCGCTTGATAGTAATTTATTTCGCTCTATTGCTCGTTTCTTTAATTCTTCAAGAGGAACTTTTGTATAAAACAAATGAAAGGTAGCACCTGCATTTTTAGCCAAGCATGCAAGAGCATCTCTTTCCTCCTTACTCCAATATCCGCCATCCATAACAACATTTGTTTCAATTTTCAATAACCTTTCTACTATTTTGCATTGAAAATTCACAATTCGCTCTTTAACTTCTTCATTTTAGTAAGTGTAGCAAATATTTTCCATCCACTCATCTTCAGAAATCAATATTGCTTTCTGCTCTCTAACTATTTTATTTCCTAAAGTTGTTTTACCTGAGACGTGCAAGCCTGTAATAACAAAAAGATTAGATCTATAAATATTTGTAAATAGTATTAAAACTTGTTTGCCAAGTCTATTATTGTCTTTGTAAGTTCCTTCGATGTTACCTTCAATTCTGGCTTACCTTTAATGTAAATCAAGTGATTTCCACTTCCTGCACCCGTCACTCCTATATCACTTTCAAGAGCCTCTCCAAGCCCATTTACCACGCATCCAAGCATAGAAATTCTAATTGGTTTAGAAATATGAGCCGTGCCAGCCTCAACCTCGGAAACAACCTTAATTACATCATACTGTTGCCTCGCACAAGAAGGGCAGGAGACAATATTCACGCCTCTAGTTCTAAGCTCAAGCGCCTTTAAAACATTGAAGCAAACGGGAATTTCATCTTCAGGTGGAGCGGATAGGGAAATTCTAATTGTATCCCCAATTCCCTGCATTAAAAGGCTTCCAAGCCCAATAGAAGACTTAACAACGCCAGATGCCATAGGTCCCGCTTCCGTCACCCCTAAATGCAATGGATAATCGCACTGTTTTGCAAGCATTTCGTAAGATTTAACCATCAACATCACATCACTTGCTTTAACGGAAATTTTGAAGTTAAAAAAGTCCAAATCTTCCAGTATTTTTGCGGTATTTAAGGCACTTTCCACAAGAGCTTCAGGGCAAGGAGAGTGATATTTTTTTAACATCTCTTCCCCGAGTGAGCCTACATTAACCCCAATTCTAATTGAAGAACCGCAATCTTTTGCTGCTTTAACAACTTCCATCGCACGCTCCTTTGTTCCAATATTCCCCGGATTTATCCTCGTGCAGGAAGCCCCCGCTTTGCAAGCTTCAATTCCTCTTTTGTAGTGAAAGTGGATGTCGGCAATTATAGGCACAGGTGAGTGTTTTACAATTTCCTTTAAAGCTTCGCTACTTTCTTGGTCTGGCACAGAAACACGCATTAAATCTGCCCCTGCTTCATAGCACTTGTTAATTTGCCTCAAAGTGCCTTGAATATCAGTAGTTAAAGTGTTTGTCATAGATTGAACAGCAATAGGATGCTCGCTTCCAATCAAAACTTTACCAACGCTTACTGTTCTTGTTTTTCTTCTTATAATTTTTTTATAAGCCCCTTCTTCCATAAAAACCCCCTGCTCCATAAAAACTTAAAAATTAAATTTTGCATCCACTTTTTTGTTTAAGATTTGAAATTCACTATCTTTGATTTTTTCGTTTATCACTATATTTGAAAATTCCGTTTTAATAGGCTCTACGCCATCATTCATCTCAATTTTATTAAGCACAAAACCTTCACCATTTTTACTAAAAAATACCTTAAATTGAGCATTTGGCATAGAAATGTGAGAAAATTCAACCTCAACTCCTGTATAACTTCTTTTAAAAGAGGTGATTTTAAGCCTTGCATCGTTTAAAGAAAGATGAGAAGTTAAAATCAAAGAAGAAGCATTTTGAGGAGTTTTAACCTGACTTTTTTGATCCAGCTTTTTATCGTAATAAGTAATAATCGATGGAGTAACTATTAATGTTAGTGGAACTTCGGGAGAGGTGTAGTCTATCTTTAATTTTGAGGGCAACTTCAAAGCAAAATTGGCATTAACTTTCTCACCTCTAAAATCCTGAACTAAATTTCCCTTAATTGTTTTAACTTGCAAAAGGACATTTTCTAGGGCTTTAAAATCCTCACTTTCCCTAAAATCACTTGCAAAACTACTTGTAAAAGCAGTAAAAAGTAGTAGCAATGATACTAAATATTTAAACATGAAAAAAAACAAACATCAAACTTTAATATAAATGGATTTTGATAGTTTTCAACATATTTTTTTAGGATATTTGCCCCTAAAAAACTTCTATCTCGCATTTTCAAGCAATTTGCTTCACCTGATTTCTTTAAAAACTCTAAAGCCTGTTTTAAATTGGAAAATTGAAATTCTATTTCCTCACTTGCAACAACAATGTTTTTAAATCCCGCTTTTTGTAGAATTCCCCCAACCGTTTTAATGTCAATAAGAGGGAGCATTCTTTGAATTGGCATTCCGCATCTTTTTACATCTTCCTCTGCAAAAAGAACGCCAAGTTCATGCAAATTGTTAAGCCCAAAAAAACTTCCAAGTAAAACCCCTTTTTCATTAAGACGCCCCCTTAAAGCCTTTAAAACTCCATCTATATCGTTTGCTTTGTGAAGAACCAAAGGGGCAAAAATCACATCCGAAGGCTCAATTTCATCTAATTTCAATAAATCTTGATAAGAAAGATGAACCTCGTCTTTTGGCTCTATTCCATAAAAAAACTTCACATCAAGCAATGCTTCCTGCAAAAGTGCATCAACCTGCATTTGTAAGGCAAAATCCGTCTGTTTAGCCTTCGCTTTTAAAATAAAATCAACATCAAAAATCTCTTGCATTCTTCTTAAAACAAATTATTTTTATGTAAATTATATAATAAGGCAATGCAGGAAAAGCAATTAAAAGTTTTAGACGAATTCACAAAGTTGTTAAACTCTGGTAGTGAATTTTCTAAATTCACCCTAAATTCTGCTTCTGCAAGCCTAGAAATTACACAAGGCGAACTAGACTTGCTCTTTCCTTATGGCATGCTTGAAGTGGCAGAAAAGCTTTGGCAAAAGCATATTAGCGAAATTGAAACTTCAAAGGAATTTGGAGTGACAAACGGCGTTAAAATGGCAATTCTTTGCTCCTTCAACCTACTTACTCCTTATAAAAGAGCGGTGAGAAAGGTGGTGAAGTTTCTTCTCTTGCCTCAAAATTTGCCTTTTGCTCCAAAGTTTTTTTGGAAGATGGCAGACGCAATTTGGAAGAAGCTACAAATAAACGATGTATCCTTTAGCTTTTACACAAAAAGAGTCTTACTTTCTGGTATTTATGCAAATTGTTTTTTTTACTTTTTGCTTTCCAAAAATCACTCCAATCTTGAGGAGGTAATTGAGAGGCAAATAAAATTTTTTAGGAAATAGATAAATTCTTTAGGTCTTGACTATTTAACAAAGTGGGTTAGAAGTATTTTAAATAATAATACTAAAGAACTACTCTAAGGAGTAATTGATTTCTATAATTGAAGGCAAAATATTAGCAATTAATTCAAATGTTCATACTGATGGTTGGCGTGCTTATGATGGATTAATTTCTTAATTTGTATTTTCAAATATATAAAAATTTTTATACAATTTTCCTAGAGAGATGATGGTGTTATTACTTCCCGTCCCCCCCCTACATCTTTGAAGTTATCTCTCTATTTGTTTTTAAAATATTGTCTAAAAAAGATTGAAATTAATGTGATTTTGTTTATAATATCTTGATTTTTAATTTAGCGATTTTATGACGAGAGAAAACGAGGAATTTACTCCTCAAAATTTATTACTCAAGATAAACGAATATTTTGATAAAATAAATGAAATGCCAGAACTTAAGGATAATTTTCAAGATTTTGATAAATATTACCCCCATTTTGTTAAAAACAAAGGCGTTGAAGAGGTATTGCAACGAAAAAAACTTTCTAAGAAAATTAAGGATTTAGAAGAAGATATTAAACAGAAGCAAAACAGCATTAAAGATTTAGATTTCAAAATAACTCAAAAAGAAAATCTACAAAATGAACTAAATAATAAAATTGGAAATGAGGAAACGGAAGAGACGGAGGCAACTGGGCTTTATAAGGATATTGCAGACTTAAAAAGAGACAAAGAAGAGATGGAAAGTGATATTGAAGATCTAGAGAGTGCTGAGCAAGAACAATATAATAGTAAAACAAAGTTAATAGGTGAAATAAATATATTGAAAAAAGAAAAGGAGGAATTGGAAAAAGAAATTGGAAATGAGGAAACGGAAGAGACGGAAGCAACTGGGCTTTATAAGGATATTGTGGACTTAACAAGCAAAAAAGAAGAACTGGAAAGCTCTTACGAGGAAAAAAGTGAAGAATTAAAAGAAAAACATAATAATTTATTATCAAAGTTAGAGTTGCAACATAAAGATAAAATTGACAATCTAAATAAAGAATATAGTGAGAAAAATAATAATCTAAGGAAAATGCATCTCGATGCAAAGACAAAACTTGATAGTGAGGTTGAAGCAAGGGAGGTGCAAATAAAAAATCTAGATGATGAAGTGCAAAATGTGAAAGATTTGACTGAGTTAAAAAAAGAAAATAAAAAGCATATAAACTTGTACTGGCGGGTCAGTATTTCCCTTTTAATTGCGTTGGGTTTGATTATGATTATTACAATTTGCGGATTTTGGGGGAATGCTGATAAATATATTGGATTTGTCAATAAGAATCAAGATTTAAAACCACTAGATATGATTTCTTTTGCATTTAGTTTTTTAATAATAAAGCTACCGTTTGCAATTATTTTTGCATTTTTGTTGGCAGGGGGTTTTAGTGTATTGCGTTCTTGCATTAATAATTATGAAAGTATTCATAAAGAAATAAGGGATATTTCTTCTATTTATGCCATAACTGGAAGAATGAATGCAGAAAGTGTTTTAATTATTAAGCAAATTAAACAATATGATGAGGAAGAAATAAAAGCTTTTCTTGATGGCTCAAATGAAAAAGATAGAAAACATTTAAAAGAAAGGCTAAAATGGGAGCAAATTTCCGATTATCTATCTTCTCGTGGAAAATCAAATATTGCGGAAGACAGAGAAGAAAGAAAAGTTGAAATTCCAAACAATTGGTTAGCAATTTTAGTTCAAATAACTAAAATGATAAAGGTTATAAAAAAGGATTAGAAATTTTACTTCCCATCCCCCCCTACATCTTTGAAGTTGTCTCCGCCTTCACCACCAGAAGAAGCATTGCCCGAACCTGCGTCTCCTCCTTGTTTG
>JBIKUA010000002.1:0-16249 GCA_044347825.1 Candidatus Deianiraeaceae bacterium
TGACCAGATGCAAGCCTCTTCCTTCTTTGAGATGCAAGCCATAGCAAATAATCTTCATTTTCTTTTAGATAAGATAGCTTGGTATCAACTATATTACTATAATGTATAATAGTGCGTGTTTCATCATCTTTACTACTAACTATATTTCCAAAAGGTCTTACAGGTTCATTTTTAGCGTATTTTTTGTTTGCAAAAGTTTTGTTGTCGGAATAAGAAACGGTGTTTGTGCTATCCTTTTTATAACATCCAATTAATACAAACGCAACAGTAATCAATTTATACATATCTCCTTTTAAAACGATCCTTTATTCTTTTTTTGAAGTTTTCCTCCAATAATAGAATAGCAGGAGTTACGAATAATGTCAAGAGAGTTACAAAAGTTAATCCACCCGCTATACCTGCGGAAAGTTGCGTCCAAAATTGGCTAGATGGAGCCCCAATTGTAAAATCTCTTTCTATAAAATTCACAGAAATTCCAAAAATCATAGGTATCATCCCCGCTACTGTTGTCATACTTGCAAGAAGTATAGGTTTTAGCCTTATTATAGCCGTCTTTAATAGAGCCTCTTTTGTATCTAACCCTTCCGCTTCTAAATCTTTAAATGTTTCTATAAATAAAATGCTACTATCAACTACAATTCCTGCTAGTGCAACAACTGCAATTCCAGACATAACAACGCTAAACGCCTGACCTGTAAGCATTAATGCTATTAAAACTCCAAAGATGGAAAGAAAGATGGACGAGGCAACAATTATTGACTTTCCAAGCGAGTTAAACTGCATTAAAAACAGTAGAAACATCACTATAATTGCAGAACCAAAGGCATTTGATAAGAACTTTTGAACAGCTTTCATCTCTTCCGCATCTCCTGCAAACCTGATTTCAGCACTAAATTCAGCTCTATTTTCATTAATCCATTTAAAGAGTTCGGCGATTTTTAACCCCGGCACAACCCCCTCTTTTATATTTGCATTAAGATTTATCATTCTTTTTTGATTTAGCCTTGTAATTACTGATGTTTCACGCTCCATAACAAGCTTTCCAAAATTTGATATTGGCACGAAGCTACCGTTACTTGAAGGCACTTTTAGGTTTTCTATATCTTTAAGCCCTCTATACTCAGGCGGAAATCTCAAGACTATATCAACTTTATCATCGGAGTAAGAAGGGCGGTAGTTGGAAATTATAAGCCCATCTGTAGCAAGGGAAACAAAAGCCCCAACGGTTGTTATATCAACCCCGTATCTACCTGCTTTTTCTCTATCTATCTTTAAAGAATACTGAATTTTATTGGAAACAGAGTTATCTTCAATATCCACAAAACTGCCATCTTTCTCCATAAAACTGCGGAGTTTTTTTAGAGTTTCTTCCATCTCAGCTGTTTCCTTGCCTAAAATATCAAGAGAGACGGCTTTTGAGGCTGAAGGTCCTGCTTTTTGGACGCTAGTTTTAACTAAAATTGCTGGTATATTTGCGGTTTTTTCTCTAATTTCTTGCAAAATGATGGAGGGCTTTCTTCTCTCTCTCCAATCGTTAAATTCTATATTTACACGCCCTATCCCTCTACTTCCCGATGTAAAGGTTAAGCCTTGATAGTGTTTTATATCTGGAATTTTGGAAATGATTTCTTCTACTTCAAGAACGAGTTTATCTTTTTCTGCTAAAGATAAATTTCCTGTTGTTTCTATTCTAGCTCTTGCAAAATCGCTCTCTACATTAGGGAAGAATTCCATTCCTTTATTGAATTTTGAATATAAAATAATAATGAGAATAAGAAGACCGAAAAGTCCTAACAATGTTTTTTTTGGATTTGATAAAAAAAGCCAAACAGCACGAACATAAAACCCAAGCCCTCCTTCAATTTGCGTCAACTTTGAAACAGGAGTATGAATTATGTTTGTTAAATTTAACTCGTTTGAAGAAAATGTATGCGATTTACCAAATTTTGCTCCAATTACTGGCAAAAAGAAGATGGCAACAATAAAAGAGCTTGAAAGGAGGGCAATTAATGTAAGGGGTAGATACTTCATAAACTGCCCCGGAACTCCCGGCCAAAAAAGTAGTGGTGTTGCAACAATTAAAACCGTTGCAACGGAAGAAAATACAGGGATAAACATTCTTTTGGCAGACTTCCTAAAAGCTTCAGGGTGCGGAACTCCGTTTTTAATTAGCATTTCTGCATACTCAATAATTACAATTGAAGCATCAACTATCATACCTGTTCCTAAAATAAGGGCAAAAAGAACAACTATATTCATCGTATGCCCTGCAAAATATAAAAACATTATCCCCATTAAGAAGGTTAGCGGAATTGTTGCCATTATTATTAGACTTTCTCTTAAACCTATTAAATTTAGCACAACAAAAAACACTATTATAATTGCTAAAATTAGGTTGTTGTTTAGGTTTGTTAGGTCGTCCGCTATTCTTTTTGAGGCATCGTTCATATAGTCTATCTTCACAGTTTTTGGAAGATAGCTCACATATTCATCAACAATAGCCCTCGCTTTTGCCACGGTTTCTAGGATATTCTCCCCAGAACGCTTTGAAATATTAATAGTGACGGTTCTAATTCCATCTAATCTTGCAAAAGAAGTTGCTTCTTTGTATGTTTTTTTAACCTGTGCAATTTGGTTAAGCGTAATCACTTCTCCATTAACGGTTTTAATAGGCATTGAAAGTAAGTCTTTTAAATTTGCAATAAGCCCCGGAATGTGAAAGGTGTATTCTCCGTCACCCGTTCTTAACCTACCACCAACAATTAAATTATTTTGACGAGGTATATTTTGAAAATCGTTAATATTAAGCCTGTATTGACTTATCGCCTCCGGCTTCATTAAAATATCAACGCTATGGTCTCTTTTACCATAAACATCTACACTTAAAACTTCTTTTAATCCTGTGATTTTATCCTTTAAATCATCTGCAATTTTAAAAATCACATCATCTGGCAAATCTCCTGATATATTAACTGTGAGAACTGGCTCATCTTTTTTCATATCATACTCCCTAACAAATGGCTCATCTGCATCTTTAGGGAAGTTTGATTTTGCTATATTAACTGCATCTCTCACATCGGATAAGGCTTTTTGAATGCTAAGACCTCCTGCAATAAATTCCACAGAACAAGAAACGCTACCAAATCTTGCGGTACACTCCATTTTTTTAATTCCAGCAATTGATTTAACTTGAGTTTCAATAGGCTTTATAAGCATTCTTTCACCATCTTCAGGGGAAACGCCTTTGTATGTAACATCAATTAAAACAAAAGGGATAATAACTTCGGGGCTTGATTCTTTAGGTATTTTAACATAACCTGTAATTCCAAAAATAAACAGCAAAAACATTATAAAAAATGTGCTTCTCCACCTATCTATTGATGTATCAATTAGTTTTTCAAACATAAATCTAAAAATTCTTGTTCCGTTAATATTGCAACTCCAAGCGAGTTTGCCTCTTTGAGCTTACTTCCTGCTTCTTCTCCTGCTACAACAAAATTTGTGCTTTTGGAAACAGAGGAGGAAACTTTAAATCCCAGCCTTTCCGCCCTTGCTTTTGCCTCACTTCTTGTTAAATTTGGCAAAGTTCCTGTAAAAACAATTGATTTACCTGCAAATGGTAATGCAGATGTTAGTGGTATAAATTTTAAAACCTCAATATGAGTTAGTAAAGCTTGCACTTCATTTTCGTGATGCTCTAAAAAGTGCTTTATTTCAACCACCGTCTTCTCCCCTACTCCATCAATTTCAATTGCTTTTTCATAATTTTGTAAGAAGTTTTCAAAGCTTTCAAAATAATTTGCAAGAAGCTTTGCCCCTGTTTCACCAACGCTATTAATGCCAAGAGAGTATATAAACCTATCTAATGTAATTTTTTTGCGTGCATTTATGGAAAGGAAGAGATTGGAAACGGATTTTTCTCCAAAACCTTCTCTATTTTCAAGCTTTAGTTCTACATTTCTTTCCTCTAAAGTAAATATATCTGCAGGAGTTTTTATAATTTCTTCATTAAAAAATTCCTCAATTTGCTTCTTCCCCAATCCTCCAATATCAAATGCATCTTTAGAGGCAAAATGGATAAGTCTTTGCAGTATTCTCTGCGAGCATTTAGTTGTGTTTTGGCATTTTATTATAGCTTCCACTTGCACAAGCGGGCTTTCGCATACAGGGCAATGAGTGGGGAAGTTTATACTCTCTCCCTCGTCATTTTTCTTTGAAATTCCTAAGATTTTTGGTATAACATCCCCTGCTCTTGCAACAAAAACTTCATCTCCAATTTTTACCCCCAGTCTCTCAATTTCATCTTTATTATGAAGAGTGGCTCTTTTTACCACCACCCCGCCAATATTTACAGGTAAAAGATTTGCAACGGGAGTAATGTTGCCCGTTCTTCCTACTTGAAAGTCCACTGATATAAGTTTTGAAATTGCTTTAATTGCAGAAAATTTATGAGCGGTTTGAAACCTAGGGCCGTGTGCTGTAAAACCTAATCTATCGCAAAGAGATATATCGTTTAATTTATAAACTATGCCATCAACATCGTAATTTAAGTTAAATCTATTTGCCTCAAAATTACTGTAAAATCTTTGCATTTCTTCAGGATTTTTACACAATTGATAATCATTTACTTTAAAGCCAAATTTTGCAAGCTTTTCGTAGAGTTCATTTTGAAGTTTAAACTGAAAATCCTCACTAAAAACTCCCACCCCATAAACTTTATAGCTCAAATTTCTTTGTGCCGTTATTTTTGCATCTAATTGCCTCAAGGAGCCTGCGGCGGCGTTTCTAGGGTTTGCAAAGGTTTTATCAGACTTTTTGTTGATTTCCTCAAATGCTTCGTGAGTTAAAAATATCTCCCCTCTAACCTCAAGCAAACTTGGGGCGTCTTTAATTTTAAGTGGAAAATCCCTAATTGTTTTTATGTTTGCGGTTATGTCCTCCCCAACTTCACCATCCCCTCGTGTTGCCCCTGTTTTTAAAATACCGTTTTCATAAGTGGCGGAAAATCCAATTCCATCAACCTTAGGTTCTGCAATAAAGTTGTGAATATGACCCTCGTTTAGACCTAAAAAATTGTTTATTTTGGATATAAAATCAAGTAAATCTTCATTTGTGAAGATGTTAGAAAGGCTAAGCATTGGTTTTTTATGCCTAACTTTGCCAAAATTTGCAGTTGGGCTTGCTTCAAATTCAAATAAGTTGAATGTAGAGTTTTCCTCACCTTTGAGGGTTTTATATTCCTTAACTAGTTCATCAAATTCAGCATCTGTAATTAATGGCTGATTTTTAATGTAATAAGCCTCATTGTGTTTTTTTATCTCTTTTTCTAAGAATTTCAACCTATCACTCATTTTAAAAAGACTATTATAGATAATATGACTAAATTATCTTTTGATAAAAATCAAATCATTTTTATTTTTTGATTTATTATAAATCCGTTCACCTTAACAAAAGACTTTAAATTTGCACCTTATATTTTACAAAATTTATAAATTAATTTCTTGCAATTTCATAAATTTTTCTTTACAAAAATAAAAAATATTTAACTCTATGAAAAAAGTAGTAATGTATAAAAAAAAGGTTTGTCCTTACTGCGTTCAGGCGGAAAATTACTTAAGAGCAAAAGGAGTAAGTGAAATTGAATTTATTGATATTGAGTTAAATCCATCTAAAAGAGAGGAAATGATTTCAAAATCTAAGGGTAAAATGACAGTACCTCAAATTTTTATAGACGAAGAACACATTGGCGGATGTGATGAATTACACGCTTTATCTTCTGCAAAATTAGATGAATTACTTGGAAAATAACATCTGGTTTCCTTACTTTTCAATTGAGGATGGAATACCCCCTATAAAAGTAGTTTCCGCAAGTGGTGTTAGGTTAAAGCTAGAGAACGGAAGAGAGCTTGTGGATGGCGTTTCTTCTTGGTGGGCTATGTGTCACGGATACAACAACCCTCATATCATAAAAGCCATTCAAAAACAAGTTGAAACACTTTCTCATATAATGATTGGGGGCGTAATTCATCAAGCATTGTTAGATGCAAGCTCTAAACTTGTGAATTTCATTGGAGGAAAGGAGCTTTCCCGTGCCTTTTTTTCCGATAGTGGCTCCACCGCTGTTGAAGTAGGCTTAAAAATGGCTATTCAGTATTTTTTTGAACTTGGAAAGCCTAATAAAAATAAAATTATATATTTTGAAGACGGCTATCACGGAGAAACCTTTGGTGCTTTATCCTTTTCTCACTCCACACACTCCCTCTTTCCTTCGCTTTCAAATCGCATTTTGTGTAAAATTCCAACTACGGAAAAAGAATTTATAGAATTTGAAAGTTTTGTAGAAAAAGAAAAACATTCAATTGCAGGCTCTATTATTGAGCCAGTAATGCAAGGTGCAGGAGGGATAAAATTTTACAAACCAGAGCAAATTAAAAGATTATGGGAGATTTTAAAAAAGGCAGAAATACTTGTAATTGCAGATGAATGTGCCACGGGATTTTATCGTTTAGGCTCTCGTTTTGCTTTTTGGAAGGTGGGTTTTGAGCCAGATATACTAATTCTTGGCAAAGCGTTGACGGGCGGGCATTTGCCTCTTGCCGTAACAATTGCCAAAGAGTGGATTTTTCAAGGAATTTGCGGTAAAAGTCGCTTTTTTCACGGCCCTACTTTTATGGCTAATCCAACTTGTCTTTCCTCTCTTTTAGCCTCTATAGAATTGTTTGAAAAAAACAATTACGAAGGCATGGTTACAAAAATAGAAGATATATTTAATAGAGAGTTTAAAAATGCTAGAATAATGGGGGCAGTGTGTGCGTTTGATATAGCAAAGGAAGTTAATTTGGAAGTAAAAAGAGATGTATCTTGCGGTAAAACCAAAAGCTTTTTAAGACCTTTCGTGGAAACCCTCTACGCTATGCCACCTCTAATTATATCAGAAGAAGATTTACTTGTAATTATTCGGGATATAAAAAGATATGTTAGCTAGCTTTTTTAGAGAATTAGAAAAACTCGGGGTTGAGATTTTTTTAGGAGTTGAGCTGGAATTTTACTCTCATCTTTCAAAAGAACATTTTGCTTTTAAAAATGTTGAATTAAAAGATGAAGTTGGAAAAGGACAAATTGAAGCCATCTTTCCTTATAAAGACAATTTTTTTGAAGTTTTAAGAGATGTGATAAAATTTAGAAATTGCTTCCGCAGTTTAGCAAATTTTAATGCTTTTATAGATTTAAAAACGCCTCCAAGTGCATTGCAATTTAATGTTTCTATATTTAAAAATGGTAAAAACATTTTAAATAATACAATTTTACAATCTGTTTTGCAAAATACAAAAAATAATTTAGAAGTTTTTGCACCAACTCAAAATTGCAAACAAAGGCTAAAAGAAATTGCTTTAATAAGAGAATTTAGAAACTCACCTTATACATTTTGCATTGGGGGGAAAAACAATAGAACAAGTGCCATAAGGATTAAAGATGATTATTTTGAACATCGCATACCATCACCTCAGTGCAAAGTAATTAAAAGCTTTAGTGTTATTTTAGAAGGAATAATAGAAGGTATTAACAAGGAAGATGTTATTGATTTGCCAATTTTGCATTCAAATGCGTTTGAAGATGAGGTAATAATGAGTTTTGGTTTAACTAAAATCTGCGATGTTTTTAAAGAAAGTTGATTGGGTTTATTATATTTTCTGCCCCTCCCATAGATGTTTGTATAGTCCGTTTTTTACAAGTAATTCTTCGTGCTTCCCTTCTTCTAAGATTTTTCCATTCTCTAAAACGAGAATTCTATCCATATTTTTAAGAGTTGCAAGCCTGTGAGCGATGGCAATTACCGTGATATTTTCATCAAGAAGAGTGTTAATTGAGTTTTGAATGCAAGCTTCACTTTCGGTATCTAAACTTGAAGTTGCTTCATCTAGTATCAAAATTGGGGAATTTTTGAGAATAGCTCTAGCAATTCCAACTCTTTGCCTTTGCCCACCAGATAGCTTAACGCCTCGCTCCCCTACTAAAGTTTCATACCCACTTGGAAGGCTATTTATAAAATCATGAATATAGGCTTTTTTAGATGCTTCTACAATTTCTTCCTTGCTTGCATTTGACTTAGCATATGATATATTTTCGCCAATAGTTCTGTTAAAAAGCATTATATCTTGAGGGATAACTGCTATTTGCTCTCTTAGTGAATTTTTAGAAAACTCATTTATATTCTGCCCACTAACTTTAATTTTACCACTTGTAAGCTCGTTATACCTCATCAAAAGGCTCACAAGGGTAGATTTTCCAGCACCAGAAAGCCCTACAAGTCCCACCTTTTCACCTGCTTTTATTTTTAAATTAAGCCCTTCAAAAACGAACTTTTCGTTATACTTAAAATATAAATCAGAAAACTCTATTTCAGGGTTGCTTATTTTAATCAATTTACCTTCGTTTTTATCAGGCTCGTTAGGGGTTTTTATGATTTCAAAAGAAGACTTCAAATCCCCTATTTTTTTTAATAGAACTTCAAACTCAACAGTCGCCCTCCAAGCTGTATCCATAAAATGCCAAACGAGACCTAATACAAAATACATATCACCAATAGAAAGTTCCCCTTTTACCTTGAGATATATCACAAAAAATAAGGCACCAGATAAAAAGAATATATATAAAATTGCTCCAATTGTTTGAAAAATCATATCAAACTTCCAAATTGCCTTTTGCTTTGGCAAAACTTCCTTTTCTAAATGTATTTTAAACCCTTGATACTCCCTCTTTCTTGATGCAAAAGAAAATAGTGTTTGAATGTTTGTGATTGTATCAGCAAGCTTTCCATTAAATAAATGCCGAGCGGAGCTTTCTGCACTTGAAAGCTTCTCCATCTTTTTTGCTAAAATGCTTGATATAAAAGCAAAAAGCAACACCCAAACAAACATAAATAAGCCAAGCGCAGGAGCAACAAAAAAAATTGCAATAACGCACACAATTACCGTCATTACCATTCCCCCAAATTGATAATGCAAACTCTCTCTTAAATTATTAAATCCATCTGAAATTCCTTTAATTTTAGAGATTATCTGCCCTGATGGCATTTCTGTAAAGAATTTATAGGAGTGATTGATAACATAGTTATAGGTTTTAAGCGTAATTGCATTTTCAGTTTGCGGTATGCAGTTAAGCCCTGCAAGATTGGAAAGCCTCCATACAACATTTATATAAATTTCTGTGCTAATATAAAGAATGAAGGGAGTGTACAGCTTTGCAATTTCAAAAGCCTCATTTGAGGTTAAAACATCTAAAACAAGTTTAATTGAGTAGTTGTAAAAAACGTAATACAAAGGTCCTGTTATAATTGTTTGCAAAAGAAGCAAATACCACCATTTATAAGGCTTAATTTCCTCCCAAAAATATTTCCAAATTTCTTTCATATTAATAAACTTTCTTTCATTTCTACTGGTATTTCAAGACCTAAAAGTTGTAAGATGGTTGGAGCAATATTTGCAAGGCTACCATCTTTTATTTTATACTTTTCTTTTGAAACAATAAAGCAAGGAACGGGAAGCGTTGTGTGTTGTGTATGCATTATTCCGTTTTCATCAAGCATCTGCTCCAAATTTCCGTGGTCTGCCGTTATAAGCATGGTATAATCATTTTTAAGGCACACCTCCTCCATTTTTCCTAAAAATTCATCAATTCTTTCGCAAGCTTTTTTAGAAGCCTCAAAATTTCCAGTATGCCCCACCATATCCCCATTTGCTATATTGCAAGCAACAAATTCAAAATCTGCCTTTCCTAAAACTTCAAGAAGCTTCGCCTCAACTTCAGGAAGGGACATTTCAGGCTTTAAGTCGTAAGTTGTAACTTTTGGAGAGGCTATAATCATTCTTTCCTCACCTTTTAAAACTTCTTCCCTGCCTCCATTAAAAAAGAATGTAATATGAGCATATTTCTCCGTTTCCGCTATTCTAAATTGCTTCATTCCAGCATTTGAAATAACCTCCCCTAAAGTATTTTTTAAATCCTGTTTTTTAAATAAAGGTTTTGCAAGATGAGAAAGCTCATCCGAATAATGCATCATAGTGTAGACTTTTTTAAACAAGCAATTATCTAGTATAACCTGCGTTCCTTGCCTTGCTCTATCTGCTCTAAAGTTTGCAAAAAATAGCACATCTTTAGTGTTTGCTCCCTTGTAATCCCCAATTACGCAAGGTTTAATAAACTCATCCATTTCTCCTTTTGAATAAGCACTTTTAACGGCATCTTTTAAACTTGCAAACCTATCTCCTTCAGCTTTTAAAATAAGATTTACTCCCGCTTCTGTTCTTTCAAATTTTTTATCCCTATCCATAGTAAAAAATCTTCCGCACAACGTAGCAATTGAAACATTTTTATGGAAGCCTTTCTCAAAACTCTCTAAATTTGCTAAGAAATCTTGGGGCGGAACATCTCTACCATCAGATATTGCGTGAATAAAGACTTTTACATTATTTTCAGCAAAAAAGTTAGCAAAAGAATGAATATGAGAAATGTGAGAATGCACTCCCCCTCCAGAACAAAGACCTAAAATATGTAATGCTCCATCTTTTAAGTATGATTGCATTTCTACAACCTCTTCTTTTTGCCACATTTCACCAGTTTTAAAAGCATTGGAAATTAAAGGTAAATCCTGCATTAACACTCTACCGCTTCCAATAGTCATATGCCCCACCTCGGAGTTTCCCATTTGTCCTTCAGGCAAGCCAACACTAAGCCCAGAAGTTTTAAGCTCGCTATATGGATATTCTTTTAAAAATCTTCTTAAATTTGGTATATTAGACTTAAAAACCGCATTGTATTTATAGTTTTCGTCTCCTAATCCAAAGCCATCTAAAATGCATAAAAAAACTTTCTTCATTTCTTTAATAAATAAAATTTCGCCTGACTTAGAATAATATGGATATGATTGAAAATCAACTTGAAAATTATATTTTTTATTTTAACAACACTTACAAGCAACCGTTTCAAATTTTATGAACGAAGTTAATGTTGCCTATTTAAAGCACATTTTGGAGGATAGCCTTCAAGATGCAATCGTAATTGATGTAAGAGATAGCGAGGAAAGGGTGGATGGATATATACCTTTAGCAACGCATATACCTCTTGAAATTTTAGTATCTAAAATTAGCTATTTTTTAGATGAATTTTCTGGTAAAAAGCTCTATTTTCAGTGCCAGTCTGGCAGAAGAAGTAAAAAAGCAACAACTGTGTTTTTGCAGGCGGGTTTTAAGGATGTTTTTAGTGTAAAAGGAGGAATAAAAGCTTGGCAAGAAGCAGGTTTTGATTTAAATACCTAAGATAACTCTGCAAGCGTTTTTTTAATTGCCTCTTTCGGGTTTGCACTTTTTGTTATTGGTCTACCTATTACTAAATAGTCCGAACCTTGATTTAAAGCTTCTTTTGGAGTTAAAGTTCTTGCTTGGTCGTCAGTTTCTGTGTACCAGAGCGGTCTCACACCTGGGGTAATAATTTTGATAGAAGGGAAAAAAGTTTTAACATATTTAGCTTCAAGTGGGGAACAAACTATTCCTTCAATTCCAGCTTCATTTGCTAAAGAAGTAAGGTGTAATACAGTGTTTAAAATTCCCCCCGAAAGTAAATTTTGTTTAAAAAATTTCTCATTTCCAATCTTGCATTCTAGTTTTAAATTAAATTTTTCAAGTTGCTTGTTTGCCTCTAAAACTCTCTCTTCTTCAGCTTTATATAGTTTTGTCCAGTAAATAAGAGTGTTGTTTGCAACATCAATCATATTTTTTAATTTTGCTAAAATGAGATTGCAAGTTGCTTTATCTTCCGTCTTAGAAAGCTTGTTTAAAGCACGCATCACAACCATGGCAAAAGGAAATGTAACTCTTGCACCCTCCCAAGCATCAAATTCTGGCGTACTTGTTAAAACCGTAACTCCAAAAAGCATACACTTTTTTAGATTAGATTTTAAAAGGCTTTCGTTTGCATCTTTCATCATCTTAAGCCCTCCGCTTGCATGAAGCGTTAGAATTTCTACCCCTTTAGTGGAATTTAATAGAGAAATACAAGCTTTAGATACTGTATTTGGAATATCGTGAAGCTTTAAATCCAAAAAAATTGGCACTCCAAGTTCTGCAATTTTATTTACCCCTTCCGCTCCAAAGGAATAAAAAAACTCCATTCCTAATTTTAAAAATCCAACCTCGTTTTTTACCTCATTACAAAGCTCAAAGGCCTCGGCAAAATTGCTCTTATCAATTGCAAGAATGAGGTGTTTTTTCATATCATATTAAATTGAATGCTTAATAATTGCAGATAACTGACCTATGGCGTGTATCTTGGAGCTATTTCTCCTAAAAAATAATGAAATAAGCCTACTTTCTCCAGATGGCATTTCATAATAATTCAAATCATCAGTTTCTTTTATGCTAAGCATTGGTAAAAGGCTAATTCCATTACCTTGCCTTACAATTTCTTTTATAGTTTCAATGCTTGATGTAAAAATAGTAGCTTTTTCTCCACTAAGTTTAACATTATAATGCGCACATATCTCTTCAACATTTTCCGCCATACAATGCCCTTCTTCAAGTAAAACAAAGTTTTCTTTTTTTAACAGTTCCTTGAACTCACTTTTCTGCATTAAATCGTTGTTAATTTTTATATGATAGTTTTTTGGTAGAGTTAGAAAGAATTTTTCTTTATACAAAGGTATTACTTCAATATTAGAGCTTGGAAGATTTTTTTTTGGATTGCAAAACTCACTAGAAGCAACAATTACACCATCAATTTTACCTTGATTTAAGTCGTTGATTAAATCTTTGGTTTTGCCTTCTGTGAATACGATTGATATATCGTTTAAATGTTTTTGAATATTTTGAATGATTTTAGGTATAAGGTAAGGAGATACTGTATAAATAAGACCAATTCTAAGGTTTTTTACATCATTTTTAATGGATTTAATGACATCAAAATTTTGTAATATTAATTTTGCATATTCAATAACTTTTTCCCCTTCTTTTGTTGTTATAATACTTTTTCTAGTTCTTTCAAAAATTTTTATACCTAAGACATCTTCGACTTTTTGTATCTGCATACTAAGTGCTGGCTGACTAACGAAGCATTTTTTTGATGCCTTTATAAAGCTTTTTAATTCGTCAACTGCTATTATATGTTCAAAATCTCTTATGTTCATTTCCTAAATATCATTTAATTAAATTCTAATTTTAAAATGTTGCTTTTTCAAGCACTTTTATTAAATTTTTCGCCTTGCGAAGCCTAAAACCCAGCATACATAAAAATCAAATCATAGTTAATATTTACTAATAAAAGTTGTATTTAACACCTTGTTAGTAACTTTCGCAAATAAAGACTTTAAAAAGATTTCCCATTTGAGATTCAGAGATAAGCCTTTCTGTGCTAGTTTGAAGCAAATGTTTTTTTGCATCATCTTGCTCTTTGGCAAGTAATAGATTAAGTTTTTCATTTATTCCTATACTTGTTAAAAAATCTCTTTGTGTCATTGGTGGAAAGGCCTGAACTTCCTCTTCATTTGCAATGTGAAATAGTAGCTCAAAGTTCACAAGATAGGTAATATCCGCCTCACCTATATTTTCCAAAACATCATTTTTTTGATGGTTTTTAACAGATTGTAAAGTAGAAATAAACTCAGTTTTAAGATAGCCATAGTCAATTGTAAGCACAACTCCTTTATTTCTCTTTATCTTACGCATTAATTCAAAAAATATCTCTATTACATCGTTTGAAATTTCAATTATTTCACCATCTTTCACAATTTCCTCCTCAATTCCCATCAATTCCAAGTGTTTTTTAATCGCAGGGCTGTAATCAAAATGTGTAAATCCAAATTCAAAACCATCTTCATTCTCTTTGTTAACAATGCAAACTTCGTGCCATTTATCCTCGTATTTAACATACTGATTGATAGGAAAAGCATCAAAAAATTCATTTGAAAAAACGAAAATCAAATTATCGTCCGAATTAGGGATTTTATCTAATGCAATCAAGGTATTCTCCTCCCAGTGTATTTGAACTTTATCTTTAAATTCAGCAACCTTTTCTTGTTGTTCTGCGCGAAGTTTAGGCGATATTTCAACTAGTATAACCTCTAAATTTTGCATTAAATTAGGCACTTTACTTGCAAGTTTTAGAAAATCTCTAATAAAAAATCCGTTTCCTGCACCAAGTTCAAGAAAATAGATTTTATTTCCCTCCTTCCAATTCTTTTTAAACTGATAAATAAAAAATAGGGATATCATCTCGTTAAAAAGGCTAGAAATTTGAGGTGCCGTCACAAAATCTCCCCCCATTCCAAAAGGGTTTTTCTTTTGATAATACCCAAATTCAGGGTGATAAAGTGCAAGATTTATAAAATTACTAACCGACAAAAACCCTTTTTCTTTGATAAGTTCCTTAATAACTTTACTTAACATATTTTAGGTATCTAATTTTTTGTTTTGCTCTTCTATTTTTGTCGAGACTTCTATTTTTATTTCCTCCAAATCTTCTTTATACAAAGCTTCGTCAAAATTTTTCGCTCTATCACACCATAAAGATATTAAATCATAAATCACTCTTCTCTCAGATTCTTTTTCTGCTAATTTCTCTGATATTAAATGCAATAGAGAAATCATCTCTTCAAACATATAAAATTCAACATCAGCAGTTTTAAATGCAATTTCAAAGTATTCTTCTATCTCATAAATACGCTCCGCAAATTTATCAAAATTTTTATTATGAATTAGCTCAAGACGATATTTTTCAAGCTCTATTTTTGCTTTCTCGTAAAAATAGATACCTTTTTTACCTCCAAGAGAAATTGCATTTGATATATATTTAGAAGCTTTTTTTACCCAATCTAATACCATTTTGTCTTTAGCATTTGGTGTTTTTGTTGCAAGTTGATAAAGGGTAATTGAAAGATAGTAATGAAGCCTGCCCTTTTCCTCCTCTGAGAGATGATATTTCTCCGAATTTTTAAGGATTTTTTCATACTCAAAAACTCTCTCACTTAAGTCTGGCTCGTGCGAAATTGCAACAAGTTCAAGGTAATACTCGGAAACACCCTTGATTTCCTTAATAATATCTTCGTATTGACTTTGCATTTTGCGGTAATTTTCTTCAATTTTATCTTTGTTAAGATTAATCTTAGAAAATGTCTCTTCAATTGTGTTGTGATATTCTGAGGAAAATCTCATCCTGTCTTCTTCAAGCATTTGCTTGTATTTTTGCACTTCTTCTCTGTCTTTTTCTAGTAAATTTCTCAGTTGATTACGCTCCGCTTCAACATCTTTACTATTCTTCCAACCTTGCATTGTAATTGCCCATAAAACAAAAGATAAAAGAATAAAAACAACATCTAGGAAAACATTAGTATGCTCTCCAATTGCCATTCTCCCTTCTATCTTCTCCTCTAAGAGCTTATCTTGAAATTCAAGATTAGTAACATCTTCTTCAAGCTTTATTATTCTGCCTTCCAAAGTTTTCATTACAACTGCGTCTGTCATTCTCTTTCTTTTGCTGTTTCAAAAATAGCTGTTACTTCAACTGCAGAATTTAATGGAAGGGAAGAAACTCCGACCGCAACTCTTGTGTGTCTACCTCTTTCTCCTAAAACTTTTACAAGTAAATCAGAGGCTCCGTTTGCAATTTCTGGATGTTTTTCAAAACTTTCTGTTGCATTTACAAAAATTTCTAATTTTATGCAAGATTTTATCTTTAATATATCATCATCTAGAGCAAGCACAAGTTGATTTAAAACATTTAACAGACAAAGTTCAGATGCTTTCTTGCCCTCTTCAATTGTAAGATCCTCACCAACTTTACCTTTGTAAATAACTTCACCATCTTTCATAGGTAGTTGACCAGAAACATAAATAGCACAATTTAAAATTTTTGCTTGTAAGTAGTTTGCAATAGGAACAACAGGCTTACTAAGTTCAAAGCCCAATTCAAGCAATTTTTGTGTTATTGTATTAGTCATAAATAAAAATATTACTAATTATTTTGAAAGTAAAACATCCAATTTAGCTCTAAACTCTTGTTCGGAAATAAGACCTCCAATAAATTCATCTCCTATAATCATAGCTGGAGTTCCTCTTATTCCTATATCTTTACCTAAGCTTAAGTTTGCGTCTAATAAAGCTCTTTCTTTGTTAACATCGCTTAGATTAATTATTTTGCCTGTAATTTCTTTAATTTTTGCGATAATTGCACTTTCTGTTGCTTCAACCTTAAATAGAGCTTC
>JBIKUA010000064.1:0-4997 GCA_044347825.1 Candidatus Deianiraeaceae bacterium
TCGGCTTTAAGCCAGCAAAAGCGGCTCCAACTCCAATTCCTGCAAAACCATGTTCGGTGATGGGAGTATCCACAACTCGTTCACTTCCAAATTCTTGCAAAAGTCCTTGAGTAACCTTGTAGGCACCTTGATACTCGGCAACCTCCTCACCCATCACAAACACTCTACTATCCGCTCTCATTTCTTCCGCCATTGCGTCTCTTAGAGCCTCTCTTACGGTAATTTTCTGCATAATACACTAAAAACAATAAGATTATTGTTTAGTGATTTTTATTAAAAGTCAACTAAATTTTTAAAATTATTTTATTCTGAAAAGATGGCTGGGACGGAAGGATTCGAACCCTCGCATGACGGGACCAAAACCCGCTGCCTTACCGCTTGGCTACGCCCCAAAGACTAACTTTCTATATATTAAACATTAAACTTTTGTTTTGTCAAGTAGTTTTTATTTATTTACAAAAAATTTTTTAAAAAATAAACTTGACAGCTAAAAAAATTGACATATAAAGCTCGCGTGAAACTTTTTTACAATATATGAAAAAAATGTTATTCACACTTACAAGCGTTGTGGGGCTTTCCGCATTTGGTGCAAATGATATGCATCAAAAACTAGAAGTTGAACTTGATAAAAACTGCAAAGAAGATAAAATCGTTGCCGTCTTCAAATCCTCTCCTAAAGTAGATTTTGTTAGGTCAGAATTTGAAATGATGGGAAAGAAAGAAATAAAACTCGTTTTAGCTCAAGATAAAACACTCTCAAACGATGAAATAAAATCACTTGCAAGAACTGCGAACTGTCAGGTTTTATTTGTAGAAAGAGATTAAAAACAATATTTAAAGCCCGTTTAGTAAAATGCGGGCTTCTGTTTGCCACTTTCTTTTAAGTAAATTTTCTTCAGAAAGAAACTCTAGTGATGACATTTCGCTCAATCTACTATATGTTCTCTTAATTTTAATATCTTCAAGCATTGCTTCTGTGAAAATTTCCTTCTCACTAAATTTGCCTTGCAAATGCAGGGAATTATGCCTTAAATAAGCTACATCTACGAAGTTTCTAAAGCGTATTAATTCATCCTCTCTTTCCTTTGTAAAAGGTTTAAAATTTGCAATATAAATTTTATCAAAATGTCTACAAATATCAATAAATTGAACAACGCTACGAGGTTTAGAAAAAAGCTCACCATATTCAAAAATCACCATATTTTGGAGAGTTCTGCAAGTTAGAATATGCCCTTCAAATTCTAAATTTTGCAAAGTAAAACCCTCGGGCAAATGCTCCACCATTAAGCTTGTTTTATCTCTATTTTGCTCTCTGAAATCAAAGTTACTAGAAAGGTTAAAAACCTGCAAATTTGCCCTCAAAAAATTGGAAAAATTAGGAAACACAACCTCTCTATTAAAGCCATTTTCATAAAGTTTTTCTGGTTCAAAATTTGATGTTAAAACAATAATTACTCCTTTTTTTATCAAGCCTTCAAATAAATCCTGCAAAAGCCTCGCATCCGCTATACTTTCTATAAAAAATTCATCAAAACATAGCACTTTTACAGCTTTTGATATCTTGGAAACCAATATTTTCATTGAATACTTTGTTAAAAGACGGGAAATATCAAGAAAGTAATCGTGGAAATGTATGTTAATTTTAGATACATTTAAAGCTCCAAAAAACGCATTCATTAAAGTTGTTTTGCCAGAACCCGTGGATCCATAAATATAAAACCCTTTTGGACTTGCTTTTAAACTTGCAAAAAGCCCCGAGTAATTATTGATTTTAGCCAAAGTAAGTTCAAGCTCGTGTACCAAATTTAAGTATCTTTCACTTGGAGAAAGGTTGTATTTTTGAGAAATTTGCGAGAGTTGACTTTTCATTCTTTCAGTAATTTTTCAAATTCTATAATATAACTTTTTAACACATCAAGTCCGCCTTGCCAAAACTCACTTTCCGTCAGGCTAATTCCAAAGGGTTTTAAAAGCTCGCTATGATGTTCCCTCCCTCCTTTTTCCAGCATTTCTATGTATTTTTCCTCAAAATTTTCCACTTTACCAGATTTGTAAAGAGAATAAAGACTGTTTACCAAACAATCTCCAAATGCATATGCGTAGACATAAAATGGAGCATGGAAAAAGTGAGATATATACCCCCAAAATGAGCGATACTCCTGCTCAAATTCAACTCCATCCCCAAGAGATTTTGCCTGCACTTCAAGCCAAGCTTCACAAATAGCATCGCTTGAAAGTTCCCCATTTTTACGCATATCGTGAAGCATAATCTCAAATTCACAAAATGCAATTTGACGCACAACAGTATTTAACATATCCTCAATTTTTCCGCCTAAAATTGCAAGTTTTTCTTCTCTAGAATTAGCAGATTTTAGAAGTTTTTGAAACACGAGCATTTCCCCAAAAACAGACGCAGTTTCCGCTAAAGTGAGAGGTGTGCCAGACATCAAAGCCCCTTGTTTCCGTGCTAAAAATTGATGAACCCCATGCCCAAGTTCGTGTGCCATGGTTGCAACATCTCGTGTTTTACCTAGGAAGTTAAGCATAATAAACGGATTAGCACAAGGCACGGTAGAGTGAGAGAATGCCCCGCTATCTTTACCATCGTAAACATCAGCATCTATCCAATTATTTGCAAAGAATTTCTCGCCAATTTCCGCCATTTTTGGGCTAAATTCAGCATAACTTTGAAGTGTGATTTTTTTTGCTTCTTCAAAGGTAAAAGTTTTTTCATCCAAGAAGGGCAGGGGGGCGTTTCTATCCCAATATTTTAGCTTTTCTACGCCAAAAATCTCTGCTTTAACTTTGTAATATTTATGAGAAAGTTCAGAGTAATTTCCTCTTACGCTTTTCACTAAATTCTGCACTACATCAGTCTCTATAAAATTCGCTAAATTTCTAGCATCTATAGGCTTTTTAAAGCCACGATATTCATCCTCTATTTGTTTATCTTTTATTATCGTGTTAAATATAAATGTTATGGTTTTTAAATTCTCTCCTAAAACTCTACCTAATTCCTTTGCGGAAGCCTCTCTTTCCTGTGCTTTTTTAGAGGACATTTTATCAAGAATTTTAGTCAAATTAACCTCTTTTCCATTTAAATTAAACTTCAATCCAGCTAAAGTTTCATCGTAAAATCTCACCCAAGCGTCATTTGAGGTGACGGATTTACGAATTAGCATTTCTTCCAGTTCACGAGAAAGCTCAAAAGGTTTAAATATGCGATTTTTCTTTAAAAATGGTTGATAAAATTCCAGTTCAGGAGAGTTTAAAAAACTATCACTTAATAGATTTAACTCCAATGTAAAAAACGCAATTTTTGCTGATAATTCCGAGATTTTCTCAAAAATAAATTGGTAAAATTCAAGCGTTTTTTCGTTTTTCATATCAACGGCATAGCGAAGATAGGCGTAACTCCCAGCTTTTCCTAAATCTTCAGAGATGCCCTCATATTCTTTTATTGCTGTTTCAACCTGATTTGCCTTTAAGGATGTTAGCTTTCCTGCAAAATTAATTACAAAAGCTTCAATTTTAATTTTAGCAAATTCTAAAAACTTTAAAGCGTCATCATCTTTTTTAAAAAGAGAGCTTAAATCCCATTTTGGTAGCATATTCAATAAAAACCAATAATGGAAATAATTTAAATAAAAGAAAATTAAAAGTAAATAACTTTTTTCATATTTTTCAAGGATAATTATATAAATAGAAAAAAATAATAAAAAAGTGAAAAAAGACTTGCAAAATTAATTTTTTATTGCAGAATAGATTATTATTATATGTTTATGGAATTGTAATTTTATGGCTGTACCTAAGAAAAAGACATCAAAATCTAAAAGAAATATGAGGCGTTCTCATCATAATCACAAACCAATTAATGTGATTGTGAACGAAAGCGGATCCGCTTCCTTGCCAGGTCACATAGCACTTGATGGCACATATGGTGGTAAAAAAATTATCACTCAAAAGGAAAAAAAAGTAACCTCTAATGCTGAATAAGTAATTAAATTTTTGCCGTGTCTAACTTTGTTTTTGATAAAGAAAACCCAGAATTTTTAGCGGTGCTGGAAGCAGTTGCCCTTGAAAAAGGTTTAAAAAAAGATGTAATCAATAAAGCAGTTGAAAGTGCACTTGAAACCGCCCTTATGGAATATTTTACAGGTTTGTATGATGTTTCCGTTAAAATAAAGAGCAATGGTGCAGTTTCCGCATTTAAAAAAGTTAAAGTTGTGGAAAATGTCTCAGATATTTATAGAGAAATTTCACTAGATGAGGCAAAAGTTTTTGATAAAGATTCAACTTTAGGTGCTGAAATTTTAATGCCTTTATCTGTTTCCGGTTTTAGTTCTCACATTATAAGAAACATAGGTTTCCTTATAAATAAAGAAATGATAAAGCGTGAAAAAGAGGCAGAATTCAATTACTTCCAAAAATTAAAAGGCTTTATTATAAGCGGAGTTGTTAAGAAGGTTTATTTTGGAGGTCTTCTTATTGTTATGGATAAATACGAGGCTTTTCTTGCTAAAAACCAAATGCTACCTACAGAGTTTGAAAAAGTTCGCCCTGGAGATAGGCTAGAAGCACTTGTTTATGAAGTTGAAAGAAACGACGCAAAACCACAAGCGGTGCTAACTAGAACCTCGGAGGAGTTTTTATACGAGCTTTTAAAACAGGCTATTCCAGAAATAATGGACGAAACAATTCAAATTAAAGCTATTGCAAGGGATGCTGGCTCTAAATCTAAAGTTGCCGTTTTTTCAAAAGACCCAACAATAAAGCCAGATCTTGTATTTATATCTACTTACGGAAGGCAAATACGAAGAATTTCCAAAGATTTATGCGGTGAAAGAATTGATATAATAGAATGGAATGAAGACCCTGCAATCTTCCTAATGAACGCCTTAAACAAAAGTATTGAAGATCAAAGAAGAGCAGAACATCAAAGAAAATCCTTTAACAAAAGGTTAGGTGAAGAGAAAGACGATGATTTTAAAGAAATT